>JBDTOH010000386.1:0-5823 GCA_039933355.1 Gemmatimonadota bacterium
GTGCTTTACCGTGATGGTTGTCGGCCTTTCGTTCCTGCTCACGTGGCTTCGGGTCCGCTCGGGCAGCGTGTGGCCGGTGGCGCTGTTCCATGCGTCGCACAACCTGTTCATCCAGGGCTTCCTAGACCGCGTCACCGTGGACACCGGCTCGACCAAGTGGCTCACGACAGAATTCGGTGCAGCGCTCGCGATCACGGTGGGCCTCACGGCATGGCTGTTCTGGCGGCGAGGCAGGGTCGAAGCCGCCGTGCCGGCGCTCGCGCAGGCGGCGTGATGCTGGGCTACACGAACGGCTGCGCTCCGCTCGAGCCGGGTGGGAGCACTCAGGTGTCGACTCCGGCCCGGCCCTGACCCCGGCGTTCGACGGTCACCGTTGCCTGTGCTTGACCATACTGCGGGAAGACGTCACATTGCATTTCCACTCGCGGCAACCATCGTGGCCGCGGACCGTTGACCCCGACCCAGGCAGAACGGGCATGGCGCTGCGCGACGTTAGCCGGCTCGCGCTGGTCCGCTGCGGGATCTTGTGGGCTGCGATCGGTTCTCAGGCCTGCTCCGAGTCCGGACCCACAGGCCCGCTGAGCGCTCTCCATCCCGGTATATATGCCCTGACGAGCCTTGGCGGTCAGGCAGCCCCGTTCGTCACGTCGAAAGAGACGTTTCCCAACGGCACCATCACGACGATCGAGATCGCCTGGGACTCCATCCTGATCCGTGACGACTCCACGTTCACGAGAACCATCGAGCGCGACACCTACGATCAGCAACCCGGGCAGCCCCGCGAGCGGCTAGGGGGTTCGTACGTCCTGACCAACGGTTCGATCCTCGCCCGAGGCGACGAGGTGCTCTTGGCGCCGATACCGACGTTCGTGAGCCCCGGTGAGCTCGGGTATTTCGTCCTGCGGGGCGAGGTGCTGCAGAGCCGAATTCAGGCTACGGAGAGGGCGTGCGACGGCACGGCCTGTACTGTCACTCGCGATCGTTATGTCGACGGCCTTTACACGCGCCGTTGAGCGCGGGGCGCTCTTCCTGGCGCTCGGCGGCTGCGGCCGGGGCACGACAGCGCCGAGCCCTCAGAATCCGAGCGGGAACTACGCCGGGGTCTTTGACGGCGGAACCGTGACCCTTGCGATTCATCTGACCGCCAACGGCGGCGTCCTCTCCGGCGGGGGATGGTCGACGATCCTGCCTTCCCTCATGACGGGCGGTACGATCTCGGGGACCTACGCGGATCGGGAGCTGCACTTCGATCTGCGGCCACCGCCGCCTGCGTTGTCGTGGCACTTCGATGGCGTGGTCGAGTCGGATACCCTCCGGGGTGATTTTGCGCTCGCGCCAGGGCAGGGATTTCTGGTCGAGCTCCCTCGGGTCGACACGGTTCCCACGGGGCTCGCGACGGTCACGCTCTCCGGCGGGGTCGATCTGAGCGCGGCCGGCGCCGCGATCTTCGCGTATCCGCCGCCGAGCTTCGAGGCCGCGCTGGTCGTCGATGCGCCGGGCGCCCCGAGCTTTCAGGTGAGAGTCGTCTGGGGCCGATCCGGCCCCCTGGCCGTTGGAACCTATCCGTTGCATTCGGGTGGCGGAGCCACGCCCACCGTGGCGTTCATTCGGTCGGCGCCCGGGTCTGATGCGGTTACCCTGCCGCTCACCAGCGGGACGCTCGTCGTCGAGGCCTCGAATCGGTTTGCGATGATCGGCCGGCTCGACTTGGTGGTCGCCGATTCCCAGATCGCGCAGCCGATCGCGGTCCACGCGGTGTTCAGCGCTGGGTGCACATTCAATTGTTAGCGCCGGAGTGTCGTCTGCTTTGACGGTGCGCTCGCCGGCCAGTGTCTGTTCGACGTGGCCTGCGATCTCGATTGAGGGTCACGGGACCGGTGCGAGCCCCGCGCGCCGCTCGATCTCCCACGCGTGCGATCGTATGCCACGCGACCCGCCGAACGAAGTACCGCGCCGTCCACCGTACTCCCCCGCGCGGACCGTGCGCCGGGATCCGTCCGGTGGCGGAAGCCTCGAGCGCCAAGAGGATCGCTCCGCGCGTTGCCGCCAGTGGCCCCCTCGGTGAGGTCACCTTCCCCGCTTTCCAGCCCACCGCGGTGAGATAGCCGCTGTCCGCTCCAATGACGTGCGCTACGATCGCTTCGACCGAACGGCCACCGCCCCGTGGGCCGGTCGTGAGGGTCTTTCCACGAGCGGCTTTGACGGCTCTGTCGAACGCGTTCCAGCCCGCCCCGAGGATCTTCTCGAACCGTTTGAGCTCGGCCGGGTTACATGATCGATCGCGGTCCACTGTGGCTACCACGCTGAGGACGCCGAAGTCGGTCGCCGCAGTGCCCGGCAGCCGTTCTGCGACGACCAGCTGACCGGGATCGTTCGGCGCGACGAAACCAAGCCGCGTGCCCGCTAACACTCCTGCGTACTTGGGGCCGTAGGCGAGCATGGCGGCCAGCGCCTCTGCTTCGTTCGGTCCTTGGCGGCTCCAGCCCGGCCAATCGAGCGCGGCGGCGAAAGTGCGCTTCGCTCCCGCTTCGACGTAGACTTTGAACGGTGTTTCCATTGAACGCCCCTCGTAGTCCGTTGCCGCCGCGGGAACTCGCGCCGTAGCAAGCCGCGGCCATAATTCACCTCCGTGCCGGCCCGAACATGGGCGGCCAGCCGCGTCCATTCGCCTCTGCGAAAGCGTCACGGCTGCAGATGTCGCTCGAGAAAGTGCCGCTCCGCCGTGGAGCGATAGGCGCCGTTTGTCCCGGTCGGCGCGTCCGACTCGTCCGGGAGAATCATCAGCGCGTACGTCTTGCCGGTCCGGGCTAGCGCGTCGATCATCAAGACCCCTGCGCCGAACGATGCGTTCACGTCGCTGGTCCCATGCGTGTAGAGCAGCGTCGCCTTGAGATCCGGGCGGCCCGCAAGCTCGACCGTACCTGGTAACCCGCCGAGTTGTCGCGCGAGAGTCCCATTCACATGTCCAGCTTACGCCATAGAGGTCCGCGACGGTGCGTTGGACACGCCGACCTTGTAGAATCCGGCGCAAGCAGCATCGCCCGCAATGTCATATGGCCGCCGAACGACCCGATCACGCCACTTGGCTCGAGTCGAGCTCGGATGCCGGCCGAACAGCTGTCCCAACGTGGCGACGTGATCGGGGATCTGGTTCCGTTAGGTACCGAACGGAGCCTCCACGTGTCGACCGATACCTGCTGACCGGATGACAGTATGGACTACGATCGCCGCCTCACCGCCGACGACATGGCAGCATCCTACCGCGTCCACATGCGTCCGCGCGGCCGGCGCTGGGGGGCTGTGGTGCTGTGGCTGCTCTTGTTTGTAGCTGCTCTGGTGTTCTTCCAGAAAGCCCCGAAGATGGGGTTGTCACTCCCCAGGCTGATCGTGCCGGCGATCGTGGTGTTCGGGCTCGTGGTCGTCGTGCTCCCCGCGGTCGTTCGGCGCCGGCTCCGGCGGATGTACGCTGGGAATCGGGCCCTCCAAGCGCACTTTCGGACCCGAGTCGACGCGGACGGTTTCGAGACCTCAACGGACACCGACCACGCGAGTCGAGTGTGGACCGACTTCAGTCAATGGAAGGAAGACGACAGCTACTTCCTGCTCTACGAGTCCCCGTACTCGTTTCGCGTCATTCCAAAACGTGTGCTCGGCACGCCGGAGCGCGTGGTCGAGCTGCGTGAGATGTTCCCGCGGTATCTCGGCCCGGCGGCCTGATCGGCGACACCACGGTATCAGCTTGGCCGGTCTTCCGCGCTCGCGAAGGAGAACACCCGCCAGTCGTTCGGATTGCCCGGATGCGTGGACTCAGCCACGTCACCGTTCGTGAACTCTGCTATGACGTCAGCCCAGAACGGAAGCGCACCTGGATTCCCCTCGGAAACGCGAACGGTCCACTTGCCCCGAAGACAGTTCCATAAGAGGAAAGCCGCTCGGCGACCCACGCCGGCACGGCGGTAGCGCCGAAGGACGAAGAATTCGGCGACATCGAGGACGTCCGGATCCTCTGTAACGGGGGAGCCGCGGGTCACCAGCACAAAGCCCGCGATCCGAGCGTCGGCTCTGATCAGATATGCAAACCGGCGCTCCGGTTCGGACCAGTAGAGCGGAAGCTTGGAGTAACCAAAGCGCCCGTCGGCTCCCAATGCGATATTCAGAAACGCCGCGCTCAGGTCGTGGATGTACAGCTCGAGAAGATTGGCGAGCAGCGGCGCATCGGAGGACGTCGCCGGATCGAGAGCAATCTCTCGAAAATCGGCAGGCCGCTCGTCGGGAGTGCGGAGGATGTCCATCGCATCAAATCTCCACCTAACAATGCCCTTGCTCGTGCGGGAACCGGAACGGTGGCGCGCCGGTCGTCGGCGTGGCCGTAATAGTAGCCAATGGCCGGATCATGAGCACAATGCGGGGCTGGCCCGACAGGAAGGGCCGCCAACTGCTCTTGGTAGGAGGTTGTATCGATGTCGCTGCGGTGTTCCGGTGGCCGCGCCCCGATCAACCGGATTGAGGCGCGCAGTTCGGGTCCGGCGCCACGCGGTACAGGTGGAGTGACGTGACGGCGAGCCACGCCCAGCCGACCACCACCGCGAACCAGATTCCCAAAGTGCCGATGGAGATCCCCGGGATCAGAAAGCCACCGAAGAATCCCAGCACCACGGCAAGGCCGGAAAGGACCGAGAGGCGCGCGATCGACCGCGTGTTCCGGCGCGACATTGCCAGCGCCGTGAAGAAGCAGCTGACTGCCAGGGAGACGAACCCCACAGTTCCCGCAATGAAGTGGATCAACCCCATCGTGCTGATCGACGTAGGAGGCCCGACGGGCGTGCCGACGGGAAACCCGTCCATCGGGTCCGCCCGGAAGACGGCGGCCACGAGCATGCTCGCCCCGAAAGCGCCGAGGAACCCGCTCGCCGCGCGCGACTTCGGCCCCAGCACTCGCTTGAATCCCACCGCAGCAGCGAGCACCATCAGGCCGCTGAGCACGAAGTTCGCCGTCTGGACCCAGCCACTCGGTCCGTTGGCGAGCACGCTGAGAGGGTGCCGCATGAAATTGAAGCCCTCGCGGAGGAAGGCCTGAATGAGGCCCACCGCGAGGTAGAACGGGCCTACCAGCACGCCGTAGCCGAGCAAGGAGCGGGTGATCGCCGCGCCGCGATCGAATCCCGACTCATTCGTTCGCTCCGGCATCGCGCCGGCCGCCACGTTGGGTCTCATTGCTTCGCTCTCCGCGCTGGAATTTGTAATCTCCAGGGTATACTATTTTACTCATGAGTGCAATATCAACCAGGCCCGCGCAGTCCCGGCGGCGTGGGCGTCGCTTCGCGGGTCCGCGTGCGGATGACCCGCGGGTCGTGCGGACCAGGGCGGCCGTGGTCGACGCGGCGCGGACGTTGTTCCTGCGCAATGGGTATGCGGGCACGACCATGGAGGAGATCGCGGAGATCGCCGGCCTTACGAAACGCACGCTCTACAACAACTACGCCGACAAGGACGCGCTCTTCATCCAGATCGTCGCGGACGTCACCGCCTATGCGGGGGAGTTTGCCGGCGGGCTGCGCGAGGAGTTCACCGTCCGGATGAACGCCGCGAACCTGCGGGCCACCCTCCAGGAGCTGGGTCGTCGGCTGGCGCTCGGCATCGTGCGCCCCGGGGTGGTTGCGCTTCGGCGCCTCTTGATCGGCGAGGCGCGGGCGTTCCCGGCGCTTGCGAAGGATTACTTCGATCGAGCTCCCGGTCAGGTGCTCAAAGCCCTGGCGTCGGGCTTTGAACACTTGGGACAGGTCGGGTTACTGAGAGTCCCGGACGCGCGCCGCGCCGCCGCAC
>JBDTOH010000387.1:0-5812 GCA_039933355.1 Gemmatimonadota bacterium
CGCTCGCGTCCGGCGGATTGGTCGAGCGGGCGCCCGCGGCCGTCGCCGCACTTTCCGAGCTTGCCGGTCGGCTCGATGTCGCCACAATGCGCCGGCTCAATGAACGAGTGGAAGGGCGGGGCGAAGGGATCGAGGTCGTCGCAGCTGATGCGCTCCGGCAACTCGGACTCACCGGTGCTCGAACGAGAGGCCCAGCCGCCGCGGGCGCCAATCGCGAATCGCTTGCGGCCTATTTGTGGGGCCGCCGCGCGACGATCGGTCGGCAAACAGCGCGGCACGTCCTGCTCGTGCTCGGGTCGCTCGCTGCGGCGATGCTCGTGGCGGTGCCGCTCGGCCTCGTATTGGAGCGCGTCCCGCGGGCCGCCGAGGCGGTGATCCGGATGGTGGGAGTGGTCCAGACCGTGCCGGGGATCGCGCTTCTGGCGTTCATGATCCCGCTCTTCGGGATCGGTGTGCTGCCGGCGCTCGTCGCGCTGTTTCTCTATTCGCTCTTCCCGATCGTACGAAACACCTACACGGGGGTCCGGGACGCCAATCCCGCCGCCGCCGCCGCGGCGCTCGCGCTCGGGATGACACCGCGGCAAGTGCTCGGGCTGGTGCGGCTCCCGCTCGCGGCGCCGGTGATCTTCGCGGGGATCCGCACTGCCGGTGTGCTCGCGGTCGGGACGGCGACGCTGGCCGGCTTCATCGGCGCGGGCGGGCTTGGCGACCCGATCGTGAGCGGTCTCGCGCTCAACGACACTCGGCTGATCTTGTCGGGGGCGATTCCGGCGGCGGCGCTCGCGTTGCTGACGGACGCCGGCCTGGCCTTAGCCGAACGCGGGGCCGCTCCGCGTGGGGTGGGTCAGTAGCGCCAGCTGCTCAGGTCCGCGCCGACGGGGGCCGTTTTCGCCCAGTGGGCGGCCATTTTCTTGATGAATCGCGAGTGGTAGGTGAGGCGGGAGAAGGCGTTTGCCGCCGTGGTGTCGCCGCTGAAGCAGTGCTCGTTCTTGACGCCGTAGAGCACCGTGGCATCCGCCGGCGGGTTGGTCACCTTGTTCAGAAAGTCTTCGGCGTAGTAGACGGCGTTGGTCAGGTAGACGTTGTCGTGCGCTCCCGAGTAGATCTCGATCTTTCCGCGGAGCTTGGGGCCTAACGTCGCCCAGTCGCGCTCCATGATGTGCACGAGATCGTAGTGGTCGCGCCAATAGGCGGCGACCTGCTTGTCGATGACGCCGGTCCGCCGGTCCCAGATCCGCTTCGGATATCCGTCGGCGCCGACCGGCGAGAAGACGGCTTCCCATACATCGTACTGCCCACCGCTCCGAGTCTTGGTCCCGAGCACCAGCTCGCGCACGTTGGCTTGGCGGGTCGTGGCGCGCACGTGCCCCATGAAATCGCGATGAGCCGGCCGCTCACTCCGGCGGAACGGGCCGCCGTCGTACCAGTACGCGTTGTCGTCCTCGTAGAGGTTGACCGTGACATAGCCGCGGAAGTCGATCGGATCGGGGCAGCTGGTGTAGGCGCCGTTGTAGGCGTCCGGGTAGAAGATCTGCGTGGCGAGGACTTCCCACCCGCCCGTGGAACCACCGTACAGCGCCGGGCCCATCCCTGGCCGATGCCGCGGAAGGTCTTCTCGACGTACGGAATCAGCTCGTAGTTGATGGCGTCGCCGTACGGCCCGAGATTCTCGCCGTTGACGGCGTACGAGTCGTCGTAATACGGATTGGCATGCTGGATCGTAAGCATGAGCACCCGGGGGAATCCGGAGCCGGTCCACTCTTTGTAGAACCCGTACTCGTACTCGGCGAGCACGCGGTCGTAGCCGACCTTGCCGCACCAGCCCCCCTCGTGGCCGTTAGGGCAGTACTTGACGACGCTGTCGGGTTGATACGGCGGCAGCGAAGCGTCCGGCGGCGTCTCCCGCCACCCGTTCACGGTCGGCTGGAAATGTCCCTGATAGACGGCGAGCGGATACCTAACGTCCGAATGGGTATCCCAGCCTTGCGGCAGCACGACGATCCCGCCGAGAAAAACGTCGCGTCCCCAGAACGCCGAGAGGCGCTCGCTCCGGATTGTGACATGCTTGACGTACTTGGTGTCCTTGGCCGGTTCGATCGGCGGGTTGACCTTTGTCAGCGTGATCCGCACGGTGGTGTCGCGGCGGGGATCGAGATGAACCTTCACCGGCACGCTGTAGAGGTTGCCGGGCGCGGTGGCCCACTGCTGTCCCTCGCCGCGGTCCATTGGGAGCTTCACCACTTTGCCGTCGGACCGATGGAACGTCTCGTACCGGTGCAGCAGGCCTTGAACCCAGTAGTCGCCCGCTGGGAGGCCGGCCAAGGACTCGATCGGGTAGCCGAGGGTGCCTGGGGCGATGCTAACCCGCGCACCGGGCGCCAGGCGATCGACATCGACTCCAAACATCTGCGCCGTGTTGTCGAAGTCGCTGGTCAGGAATCGGGGCTCCGGCATCCGGGCGGCAAGCCGGACTCCAGCGGGATCGCTGCTGAAATGTGACGGACGGCCCGACTCGTCGGCCGCGATGAACAGGAGCATGCGGCCGTCGAGCGGCGCGGCACTGGCTGTGCGGTCGAAGGAGAGCTCGATCCGGAGCCGCGCCGGCTTGGCCGCGGGCGCTTGAGCCGCGAGGGGCGAAGCAACAACGGCGGCAAGGAGCACGGCCACCCCGAGCAGGAAATCGGAGCCGCGCAATCTCTCCTCAGCCGAGGTGCCCAGGCCTAGTCCGCTGCTACCGTGCTTCTCAGGATGACGCGGCTCGTGGGTCACGGTGGTCCTCCGGCGCAATCGAGGGAATTCATTCGTGTCGCTTCGACTCTCGGGATCACGTACTCGCGGGTAAGTCTATCGCTCGACCGCGATCAAGAGAATACGGTCGCGATCGCTTGGGTGCAGCACCGTTCAAGCCGCGGAAGGAATCGGACCCGCGAGAAGGAACCGAGAACCGAACGGCAACAGCGCGCGGAACCTGTCCTTGAGCTACATGCTCTTGACTCCGAGGGTCATGATATCATCGACGAGAACCGTCTCGTGCGTGAAGAACGGCTCGCCGTAACGGGCCCGGATCAGCGAGCCGTAGTGCGCGCTCTGGGTGTCGACCAGGCTGTACAGATCCTGCCCATTGGGGAAGAGCTCACCCGCGCCGGTAGCGCCGTCGAATTGACTCGCATAACATCGGATCGCCTGCATCTTGCGCTCGAACTCCGCGCTGATGTCGACCACGAACGTGGGCTTGACCGGGTCTTCGCGATACGCGAGCGAGTAGAGGATCTTGACCGGCCGGTGGGCCGCGCCGGCCGCGGGATACTTCGCTAACCCGGCAAGGAAGCAGGCGTCGCGCCCCAGCTCGACGGTGATCCGGTGATCCGGATGGCGCCCGTCGGGGAAGGGAAGGATCACAATTCTCGGCGCGAAGTGACGGATCGCCTCGACGACGACCTTGCGGCTCTCTTCCGTGTTCGCGAGGCGGGCATCGGGGAGCCCCGCGTTGCGCCGCTCGGTCACCCCAAGAATCTCGGCCGCGCGGGCCGCCTCCTGGCCGCGCAGAGCGGCGCCGCCCCTGGTACCCGTCTCCCCCGCGGTAAGGTCCAGGATTCCGGTCCGGTGCCCCTGCCGGGCGGCTTTGATGAGCGTGCCGCCACAGGTGAGCTCGACATCGTCTCGATGGGCAGCGACCGCTAAGACATCGACGGGCATTGGAGGTCTCGTTTCGATTCGGGCGTCATTCGTAGCGGAGCGCTTCAACCGGATCCATCTTCGCCGCTCGATTCGCCGGGTAGAGGCCGAACCCCAGGCCGATCGCGACCGAGACGAGCGTTGCCACGACCGCGCTCCAGATCGGCACGCCGGAGTCGATCTGGAGCACCAGTTTGAGGATCTGTCCGGCTCCAAGACCGACCAGGATGCCGATCAGCCCGCCGATCAGCGTGAGAGTCGCGGCTTCCACCAGGAACTGCCAGAGGATCTCGCGCCGGGTCGCGCCTAACGCCTTGCGGGTGCCGATCTCGCGGGTCCGGCTGGTCACCGACACCATCATGATCGCCATCACCCCGATCCCGCCGACCAGGAGCGCCACCCCCGACAGGGCGACCATCACGAGGAAGAACGCCGAGGTCAGCTTTCCGACGATCTCGAGGAGCTGATCCTGGGTCAGCATGTCGAACGTGCTAGGCATCCCGGGCCGGAGCGAGCGGGAGCGCCGGAGGGCGACGGTCACGTTGTCCTTGATCGCGTCGATCGGCATCCCGGGGTCGCCGAGCACAATGATGAAGAGATCGTTGGTCTCGTTGATCGGAAACGCGCTCCGCAGAGTTCGGTAGGGCATGATCCCACCCTCCGCGGCGCCGGGCGGGCGAAAGATGTTCTGGGGCGGCTCCCAGATCCCGATGACTCGAAAGACCTTGCCGCGGATCTTCACCTCGCCGCCGACGGGGTCGAGCGAGCCGAACAACGTGCTCGCGATCAGCGTCTCGAGGACGACCACGTTGGTCCCGCTCCGCATCTCGGCCGGCGTGAACATCCGGCCGCGCGAGAGCGTCCCGCCCTGGACCGCCATGAACCGGTCGTCGGCGCCGAAGACCTGCATCGCTTGCGATCGAATGCCCTGCCGCTCGAACCGTCCGAACGCCCGGGTCCAGAGCGCGGCATGGCGGACGCCCGGCGCCAAGTTCACCGCGGCGGCGTCCATCTCGCTCATGATCGGACGGATCCGGACCTCGTACGGCAGGTTGTCGGGGTTGAGCGGGGTCTGCGCGAAGAAGCGAAACACGTAAAATGTGTTCGGAACGGCCGCGTTCAGCGCGTTGAAGATCTGGGACTGAATTCCCTGAACGATCGACGCCATCGCCATCACGGTGGAAACGCCGATGACCACGCCGAGGATTGTCAGAAACGAGCGGAGCTTGTTGGACCGGAGCGAATCGACCGCGAGACGCACGCCCTCGTCGAGATTGCGGAGTGCCATGGCGGGCCACTAATCGGCGCGGAGCGCGGCGATCGGATCGAGGCGCGCCGCGCGGGACGCCGGGTAGACTCCGAAGACCACGCCGGTTCCGGCGCCGACCGCGAGCGAGATCAGCACCGACCACACCGTCACGCGGGCCGGCAACGGCGTGACCGCGGCGATCAGCGCGGCGAGGCTCGAGCCGCTCAAGACACCGAGCAGGCCGCCGAGGACGGCGAGCGTGATCGCCTCGACCAGAAACTGACGGCGGATATCCCGGGGCCGCGCGCCGAGCGACTTCCGGATCCCGATCTCATGGGTACGCTCGGTGATCGACATCAGCATGATGTTCATGATCACGATGCCACCGACGAGAATGCCGATGCCCACGACCGCCGGCATGACGGTGAACAGAAGTCCGGTGAGGCTGGTCCAGAAGCCGATCAGCGCATCGGCCTTGTCGATGGTAAAGTCGTTCTCCTCCATCGGCCGGAGACGGTGCGAGATCCGCATCGCCTCCTCCGCCCGAGCCATAGCACCGGGAAGCTGGGCCGGGGCGTACACCTTGACCGATACGGTCGTGGTGAGCCGGGGCCCATAGATCGATTCAAAGGTTGTGATCGGTAGCAGGATGTACCCGTCCACCGACTGGCCGAGAAAGCCGGGCTTCTTGGTGAAGACGCCTTTCACCACCACTTCACGACCCGCGATCCGGATCTTCTTGCCCAGCGCACGGTCCGGTCCCTCGAACAACTTGTCGGCCACGTCCCAGCCGATGAAGGCCGAGAGACGGTGCTCGCGGACGTCCGGCTCGCTGAGCGGGACGCCGGCCTCGAGGCGGTAGTCCTGAACGATCTGGTATTCGGGCGT
>JBDTOH010000388.1:0-5779 GCA_039933355.1 Gemmatimonadota bacterium
GTCCCCGAGCGCGCGATCGCGGACATGATCGGCAATCTCCTGCTCGACAAGGCGGTGGACGACGAGGACCGCCTTCGCCTCGTCTTTCTCGAGAGCTGCGAGACGGCAAAGCGGAGCTCGAACGATGCATTCGGCGGTCTCGGGCCGAGCCTGGTCAAGGCGGGCGTGGCGGCGGTGGTGGCGATGCAGGACCTGGTGGAAGTGCAGACCGCGAGACCGTTCGCGGCCACGTTCTACCGTCAGCTGCTCAGGCACGGCCAGGTGGATCTCGCCTGCAACGAAGCGCGCGACGCGGTGATCACGCAGAAGCTCCGCGGCGCGGACGTGCCCGTGCTGTTCATGCGGCTCCGCTCGGGCGAGTTGTTCAAGGTGAAGGGGCGGGTGAGCTCCGCCACGGCGCCAACTTTCTGGAAGCGGGTGATCAAGCGGCTCGAGGACAACACCTGCGTGCCGTTCCTCGGGCCGCGGGTCAACAACGGCATCCTCCCGGGCCCCGAGACGATGGCCCGCCAGCTCGCCGAGGAAAACGGGTACAAGCTGGTGGACGCCGGCAACCTTGCGCGGGTTGCGCAGTTCGAGGCGTACAAAGACCCCGAAGCCTTTCGGACGATGTACCTCGACCTCCTCAAGCAGAGCGTCTACCGCTCGCTCGGCCGGGAGCCCACCAAGGCGGAGATGAAGGAGTTTGCCAAGGCGACGCTCACGGAGATCACCCAAAAGCTCGACTGGGGTACGGCGTCGAAGGGGGTGCAAGAGTGTGGGATCTACCATCTCCTCGCCGACCTGCAGCTCCCGCTTTACGTCACGACCAACGTCGACGGGTTCATGTACGAGGCGCTCACGCACCATCCAAAGCTCAAGCCGGAGGACGTGCGCCGGATCGGGCCGCGGTGGCAGAAGACGACCGGCGGCGCGCCACCCCACTCGGTGCTCAGCCCGGAGCCTAACAACACCACCCCGTACGTCTTCCACCTCAACGGCTTCGACGACGGCTCCGATCCGTCGCAGCTCGAGCAGATCGTGCTGTCCGAAGACGATCTCATGACCAAGTTCGTCCGCCTCGTTCGCGACCAGGTCGAGATCTTGCCGTCGAACGTCGTAACCCGCCTGGCGGAGAGCAGCTGGGTGTTCCTCGGCTACAGCCTCGACGACTGGGAGTTCCGCGTGGTGCTTCAGGGGCTCCTTCAGCCGATCGCGCAATCCAACCCCCAGGCCAAGCTCCACGTCGGAGTCCAGCTCGAGGTGGGCGCCACCGCGAGCGGCGCCGACGAAGCGGACGTCCAGGCCTACCTCCAGGACTACCTCGGCCGGCGCTTCAACATCAACGTCTACTGGGGCAGCGCGAGCCAGTTCGTGGCCGAGCTCCACCAGCGGTTCACGGCGGGTTAGGAGATCGGCATGGCGGACCAGTGTCCCTACGTCGGTCCCCGCCCGTTCAAGGAGGACGAGGAGCGCTTCTTCTTCGGGCGGACGGAGGAGATCGAGATCCTCACCAGCCTGGTGGTCGCGCGACGCGCATCGCTCTTGTTCGCCCAGTCCGGGGCCGGCAAGTCGTCGCTGCTCACCGCAGGCCTCACGCCGCGGCTGCTCCGTCACGAGCGCTTGGTCCGGGAGCGGCGGACCGTCCAGGCGCTGGTCAGCGGCATCAAGATCGCCCGAGTGGGCCGGGGTATGCCCGCCGCGAACCCCGCGAACATCTTCGTCCAGAGCGCCCTCCTGTCGCTCCAGTCCGACGCGAGCACGGCCGTGCCGCCCGACGCGACGATCAGCGATCTGGTCTCGGCGTGGCTTCCTGTCGCACCGGCGTCCGAGCCGGATGCCTCAGCCGGTGACGACGCGGCCGACGAGACCCGCCTGCCGTTCCTGCTCGTGTTCGATCAGTTCGAGGAGATTTTCACGAAACATCTCGATCTCCGGCGGCAGCGCGAGGATTTTTTCACGCAAGTGGTGCACGCGCTGGAGCAGCATGCCGGCCTCCGGGTTTTGTTCAGCATGCGCGAAGACTACATCGCCGAGCTCACCCCGTACGCGCATCTCCTCCCCGATCAGCTCCGCCCGCGCTTCCGCCTCGAGCGGCTCAAGGGGGACGCGGCGCTCGAGGCGATCACTGGTCCCGCGGAGACGGCTGAGGTGCCGCACCCGTTTGCGGCGGGGGTCGCCGAGAGGCTCTGCGTGAACCTGAAGGCAGACGGCAGCGACGACATCGAGCCGATCCTGCTCCAGGTCGTCTGCAAGCGCCTGTGGCAGAACCTGCCAAACGACCATCCCGAGATTCTCGAGGAGGACGCGAAGCAGTTCGGCGATGTCGACAAGGCACTCGTCGGGTACTATTGCGACGCGGTCGACGCCGTGGTCGACGAGGTGAAGAACGCCTCCGGTCAGCCGCTCAGCGAGCGGCGGGTCCGCCGCTTCTTCAGCGAAGCCATTCTCACGCCGAGCCGGACGCGGGCGCTCGTGTACCGGGACGAGGAGAGCGGATTTACTGCGGGGCTCGTTAACCCGGCGATCGACGTGCTCAGCCGCTCCGACGTGAACATCATTCGAGGTGAAGCGCGGGGCGGCGGGCACTGGTACGAACTTTCGCACGACCGGCTGATCAGGCCGGTCCTGGCTTCGAACGAAGAGTGGGAGCGGAGCAACACGACGATCCTCTACACGCAAGCGGCCGAGTGGAACAGCCGGGGCCGCCGGGACGAGGGTCTGCTGACCCGGATCAAGCTGCGTGAAGCGGAAGACCGGATCCGCAAGAACCCGGACGATCCCCTCACGCCGCTCGAAGAAGAGTTCCTGCTCAAGAGCCGGCAAGGCCTGGCCAGCGCGAGCGCGCTCCTCCGGGTGAACATCGAAGAGCTCGGTTGGGGAGTGGTGTTCGCGGAAGACGATCCGCGCCGGGCCGAGCTCCGCCTAGCCCTCAAGCCGCTGCTCGAGCACCGCCGCCGGCAGACCGAATCGCGGTTCCCGGATTCCGAGTTCGTGGTCAAGGCCGGCGAGAGCGCGAGCCAGTTCCTCGCTCGGCACGGCGCGCTCGCGCGGGCCGGCGTGGGTATCGACCGGATGCCGTACTATCTGCTGCTCGTCGGCGACCCCGACCGGATCCCGTTCGAGTTTCAATACGCCTTGGACGCTCGCTACGCCGTGGGCCGTCTGGACCTCGAGGGTACCACTCGAGAAGAGACGCTGCTCATGCACGCGCGTTATGCAGAGAGCGTGGTGGCCGCCGAGAGCGGGCAATGGGGCCTGCCCCGCCGCGCGGTGATCTTCAGCCCGGTCCATGTCGGAGACACCGCGACCGCCATGGTGGCCTCCGAGCTGGTCCGCCCGATGGTCGAGGAGCTCCAGCGGGCGGATCTGACGCTCGACGAATGGCAGGTCGCGCCGGTGCTCGAGGATCTGGCCACCCGCGAAAGCCTCCTCCGCCTTCTCGGCGGCGACCGGATGCCGGCGCTGCTGTTCGTCGTCGCGCACGGCGTCGCCCGGCCGAGCGGGGACGACCGCCAGCTCGACGAGCAAGGCGCCATCGTGTGCGCGGACTGGACCTACGGCAGCAAGCTCGAGCCGGAGATGTATGTCGCCGGGCGCGACGTCGGCGCCGGGGCCAATCCCCTCGGCATGATCATGTTCATGGTCGGGGAGTATGGCGCGGGCACACCTGAGCTCGAGAACCGGCCCACAGAGAAGGAGCCCCGCCGCTTGGCCGAGCGCGCGTTCGTGGCGCGGCTGAGCCAGCGGCTGCTCGGGCATCCTAACGGCGGCGCCCTCGCGGTGATCGGTCACGTCGACACGTCCTGGATCCACACCTTCCAGGAATACTTCGACAGCTCGAAGCCCGATCAGAAGCGATGGAAGTCGGAGGGCAACAAGACCTTCGTCAACACCGTGAGCCGGCTGGTGCGGGGGCATACGGTCGGTTCGGCGATGGAGTTCCTCAACCTGCGTTATACGCAGGCCGCCGCGGATCTCGTGGACGCCCTGCTCAATCGGGCGGGCCGGAGCGACGCCCAGGTGGAGCGGATGATGCTCGAAGCGGTCGACGTGCGGAACTACATCGTCCTCGGCGATCCGGCGGTGCGGCTGCCCGTCGATGGGCCGGTGTCGGAGCAACGTCCAGTGGTCCAGGTCGATGCCGGGCTGGTGGCGGCGATCGACGCCGCGCTGAGCACGGAGAAGGCGGAGCCGGCGACCGCCGCAGTTCCCGCCGCCGCAGTCGGGGGAGCGCCCCCGATGCCGGCTCCCGCCGCCGCGCCACAGGCCGCCGAACCGGACGTCGCCGCGCCGGCCGCTGCGCTCGGTGCACCCGACCCTCCTCGACTGGACGCGTTCTTCAACGGCATCGACATCGAGACGGGTGAGTACTTCTATCGCCCGCTGTCCCTGGAGGAGCTCGCCAAGCTGGCAACCGGCGGTGAGAGCAGCGCCGACCCGGAGTCCGCGGCGCTCGTCGACGAAGCCTATCGGGCCGCGGGCTCCTCCTACTTCAGCGAGAAGGCCTAACGTGCTGGCGCAAACCGATCCGGGCCAGCTCGGCGAAGCCGGGTGGGGCGTGCTATTCGCCCCCGACACGCCGCCGGAGGTTCGCGAAGCGCTGATGCCGCTGCTCGGTCTGCGGCGGATGCAGAGTGACAGCCGATACCGCGAGTTCGCGCCGGGCGAAGGATACCGGCCGCGGGACACGGCTACGCATTTCTTGTCGCGCCAGGGCATCGGGCCCGGCCGCTCCGACCCCGCCGTCGTGCCGTACTACCTCTTGATCGTGGGCTCGCCGGAGCAGATCCCCTACCGGTTTCAGCAGCAGCTCGACGTGCAGTACGCCGTTGGACGGATCCACTTCGACCAACCGGCGATGTACAACGACTATGCCCAGAGTGTGGTCGCATCGGAAACCCGATCGATCCCCCAGTCTCGCAGCATTGCGATCTTCTCGCCCAAGCACGACAGCGACCTGCACTCGACTTTGACAACCGAAGGCTTCGTCCGACCGGTGGCGAATGATCTGCTCGAGCGCGGCGGCGGGTGGAGCGTCACTCAGGCGCTCGGGACTTCCGCCACGAAGGAGCGGCTGGCCGGCCTGCTCAACGGAACGGCTCCGCCGGCGTTGCTGTTCGCGGCGGCGCATGCGGCCGTCTTCCGAGAACAGGATCCGCGCTTCCTTGCCCGTCAAGGCGCGCTGATCTGCCAGGATTGGCCTGGACCGGGCCTCGCGATTCCCGTGATGTCCGAGATGCTTTTCGGAGCCGAGGATGTCATCGGTACTCAGTTCGGGCTTCTCGGAATGGTCGCGATGCTCTGGGCTTCGTTCAGCGCGGGCGTCGGTACTTCGGTCGGGCCGAGCGCTTCGCGGCCGACGCTGCCCATGGTGGCTCGGTTGCCGCAGCAGTTGCTCGCCGCCGGTTCGCTCGCGGTCCTGGGCTTCGCGGACCGGATCCGCGGCTTCTCGTTCGCCACGGAGAAACCGGTCGAGGTCTACCGCGCGGCGATGGTGCGCGCTGTCGGGTCCATCCTCGCGGGCGACCGAGTCGGCTATGCTACGCAGCGGTTCGGTGCATCGTACGCGGAGCTGGCCGGAGAGCTCAACGGCATGTTGGAGAGCATCCGCGCCGGGCTCGACTGCGACCGCAGCGAGCTGAGCCGGCTGTGGACCGCAACCAGCGACATGCGGAACCTGACGCTGCTCGGCGATCCGGCGGTGCGATTGCCGGCGGCGGTTGCCTCGGGCCCACAAACCACCTAGGCGTGAGATGCCCGACGAACCGGTGGTGACGGAAACGCTGCCCGATCCGGC
>JBDTOH010000389.1:0-5777 GCA_039933355.1 Gemmatimonadota bacterium
CGCAGCGTTCGCCTTGGGTGTCGCGGACGGAGGCGGCGTGGTCGGCGGAACCGGCGCGGGACGGGGCGGCAGCACCTTGCCGTCTCGAAGCAGTGCGAGATCTTCGGTATCGAGCGTTTCCCGGTCGAGCAGCGCCTCGGCGATCCGGTCGAGGAGATTGCGATGGGTCGCGAGAAGCTGCGTAGCGCGCTGATACGCCTCGTCCAGAAGCCGCTTGACCTCCTCGTCCACCATTTGCGCGGTATTGTCCGAGATCTCCCGGCGGGTCGCGAACTCCCGGCCGAGGAAGATCTCCTGTTCCTGATCGCCGACCGCCATCATCCCGATGCGATCGCTCATGCCGAAGCTGGTCACCATCTGCCGGGCAACCTTCGTCGCGTACTGGATATCGCTCCCGGCACCGGTGGTGACCATCTCGGGCCCGAAGACGATCTCTTCCGCCACCCGGCCCCCGAAGCTGATGGTGAGCCGGCCGATCAACCACTCCTTCGTGTTGTTGTACCGGTCCTTCTCCGGCAGCGACGACATCAAGCCTAACGCTCGGCCACGGGGGACGATGGTGACCTTGTGGATTGGATCGGACCCGACCGTGTAGAGCGAGACGACCGTATGGCCCGCCTCGTGATAGGCCGTGAGCTTCCGGTCCTCCTCGGTGAGCGTCAGGCTCCGCCGCTCGACGCCGAGCATCACCTTGTCCTTGGCGTCCTCGAAATCGGACATGTCGACGAGGCTCTTGTTCCGCCGCGCCGCGAGGACTGCCGCCTCGTTGACGAGATTGGCGAGGTCCGCACCGGCGAGGCCCGGTGTACCCTTGGCCAGCACGTCGAGACGAACATCCGCGGCGAGCGGAATCTTCCGGGTATGGACTCGCAGGATGCCTTCACGGCCGCGCACGTCGGGCGCATCGACCACGATCATTCGATCGAACCGGCCCGGCCGGAGCAGCGCCGGATCGAGAACGTCGGGACGGTTCGTCGCCGCAATGAGAATGACGCCGTCGTTGGACTCGAACCCGTCCATCTCGACCAGAAGCTGGTTGAGGGTCTGCTCCCGCTCGTCGTGGCCGCCGCCTAAGCCGGCTCCACGGTGGCGACCGACCGCATCGATCTCGTCGATGAAGATGATGCACGGGGCGTGTGCCTTCCCCTGCTCGAACAAGTCGCGGACGCGCGAAGCGCCAACGCCCACGAACATCTCGACGAAATCCGAACCGGACATCGAGAAGAAGGGGCGGCCCGCTTCGCCGGCGACCGCTTTGGCGAGCAAGGTCTTTCCGGTGCCTGGAGGCCCGACGAGAAGCGCGCCCTTGGGCAAACGGCCGCCCAGCCGCGTGAACTTCTGCGGATCCTTCAGGAACTCGATGATCTCCTGAAGCTCGACCTTGGCCTCATCCGCTCCGGCTACGTCCGCGAAGGTGATCTTCGGCGTATCGCCGGCGAGGAGCTTGGCTTTCGATTTCCCGAACGAGAAGGCCCGATTCCCCCCGCTTTGGAGCTGGCGGAGGAAGAAGAACCAGATCACGAAGATGACGACCCACGGGAGAGCCGCGATGATGAGCGTCGTGAGACCGCCGCGGGGCTCCCGCGCCGAGATCATCGGAACCTGCTGCTCGAGCCGTTTCAGGATCGACTCGCTGTTCGCGATCGGAAGGAGGACGACGTAGCTCTTGTACGTCCCGTTGTCCTTCGCGACCGGTGCGCGGAAGTCTCCCTTGAGAAGCTTGCCGTCGAACACCTCGACCCGCGCCACGTTGCCGGCGTCGAGCTGTTTGCTGAATTCGGAATAGCTGAACTCCGCCGAGGAGCGGCGCTGGCCGTCCATCAGCTGATATAGCGCAAGGCCCAGCAATGCCACCAGGGCCCAGAGCGCGAGGTTCTTGCTCAGGCCACCCCAGTTGGGTGTGGGCGGGCGAGGATTCGGTCGTTTTGACATCTACATCAAGTCCGCGATGAACGGGAGATGCCGGAAATCTTCCGCGTGGTCCAGACCGTAGCCAACCAAGAAGGCTTCCGGTGCTTTGAAACCCACGAACCGTAGCTCCGGCATCGGCTCGTGCATCAGTTCTTTATCCAACAAGGCACAGACCGCGAGCGATCGAGGATGCCGCTTATCGAGAATCCCCAACAGCTTTCGAAGCGTCGTGCCGCTATCCACAATGTCTTCCACCAGCAACAGGTGCTTCCCTTCCAACTCGGTCTCCGGGTCGTAGAGCAGCTGGACGTTGCCGCTCGAGATCGTGTCCCGGCCATATGAGCTCGCCACCACGAAGTCCACTTGGAGCGGACGCTCGATCTGGCGGACCAAGTCTCCCATGAAGATAAAACTTCCTTTGAGCAACCCGAGCACCATCAGCTCGCCCTCGGGAAACGCGCTCGTGATGTCCTGGCCGAGACGGCTGACCCGGTCGGCGATCTGCTTGGCATCGAACACCACCGACTGGAGCTGGCGGCCGCCGGTTCGGCGGAGGGTCTCAGGCGCGACCGGCATCGATCCTCATCGCAACCTGACCCGCGGCGGGCACGCCGACATCGCTCCGACATACTCCTGGAACCCACACGATCTCGCTCCCTTGCTCGAGCACCGGCCACGCTTGGCGCTCCGTCTTGGGCACCTTCTTGTCCTGCATGCATCGGACGACCAGCCGCTGGCCGATACCTCCGAGCGGGCGAATCCGGTCTCCCGCCCGCCAAGCACGAACCCGATAGCTGCCCGGGGCCAACCATGATCCGATGTCGTCCCGGCCGACTTCCGCTGGCGTGGCGCTGAGCGACCACCGAAACGACCAGGCGCCCCACTCGAGCCGACCCGCTTGCCCCGTCACTTCAACCGTCGCGGCATCCAAACTTAGATGCCCAGCACGCCGATTGAGTCGGAGCCGATCGAACGCAAGCTCCGCGAGCCCGCCCGACACCTCAACAATTTTGCCGGACTGTGCGATCCGGATCATTCGCTGGATACGACCTGCCGCCTTGGCACCTACCGTCAGACCGGCGGCGCGAGCGAGTGTATAGATCAGAGTTCGTGCCAACGCCGAATCATACTCGCGGAGTGGATCAGCAGCAACGGAAGCGACTCCATCCTCGAGACGGAAATCCAGCGCTGGCATCGACTTGAGTAAAGCGGTCCACGCGCGTCGTTCGATCGCGGCCCGTTGTCCGGCGGCGAGCAAGCCGGGAACCGGATCGAAGCGGGCGGCGAGCGCCGGCAGGATCGCTCCACGGAGCCAAGATCGGAGGTGGCGGGGATCGGCGTTGGCGGGGTCGTGCCACGGTTCGAGGCCCGCCGCATGGGCGAGTTCAGCGAGGTCCGGGCGGCTCAAGCGGAGCAACGGTCTCACGAAGGGTCCCCGGCGCCTTGCCATGCCCGCCAGCCCTGCAGGTCCGGACCCTTTGAGTACCCGCATGAGGATCGTTTCGGCTTGGTCCTCCCGGGTATGGCCGAGGAAGAGATATCGGGCCTCGTGATGGACGAGGCGGTTTCGGAACCAGGCGAACCGAGCCGTCCGAGCGTCAGTCTCCGAAGCCGCAGGACCGAGACCGCCGGATCCGACGTCGACCGCAAGACCATATCGGCGGGCGGCATGCCGAACCCGCTCCGCGACGGCCCCGCTCTCCGCGGAAATGCCGTGATCAAAATGGACAACGACGAACGAACGCTCGGCCGGGGCGCCGGCACCCGCCAGCAGCTCGAGCAGGGCAAACGAGTCCGGGCCTCCGGACACTGCGATGAGCGCGGGCCCCGGCCCGAGCCGGAGCCGCGCCAGCTCCCGCGCGAAGGCGGCGCGAAGCGTTAGGGCGACAACCGCTCCGTCTTCCACGGGCCGGTCTCGTCCCTCGTGTACAGCAGCCGATCGTGTAAGCGGCTCGGTCGTCCCTGCCAGAATTCGATCCGTTCCGGGAGAACTCGATAGCCGCCCCAATCGGGCGGTCGCGGGATCGCCGCCTCGCCGAAACGGGTCGCGGCCGCCTCCCAAGCCGATTCCAGCGCGGCTCGGTTTGACAGAGCGCTGCTTTGCTGCGAGGCCCAGGCGCCGAGCTGACTACCTCTAGGTCGGGTTCGGTAATAGGCGTCGGAGTCTTCGGACGGCACCGAGGTGACCGTGCCCGAGATCCGGACCTGCCGCTCGAGCTCCTTCCAGAAAAAGACCAGCGAGGCGAACGGATTCTGGACGAGCTCGCGCCCCTTCTGGCTCCGCCGGTCGGTGAAGAAGACGAATCCGAGCGGCCCGAAGCCCTTGAGCAGGACGATTCGCGCGGACGGACGTCCGTCGGGCGTCGCGGTGGCGAGCGTCATGGCGTTAGGCTCGGGAAGATTCGCCGCCAAGGCCGCCTCGAGCCACCGCTCGAATTGAAGCAGCGGGTCGGCGGCGGCCGTGGATTCGTCGAGCGTACCCTTGCCGTAGTCGGCCCGAATATCCGCGAGCGTCATGGGAACGGCCTCGGTCGTTGGGCGCCGGGCCAGGGTCCCGGCGACGTGATCGGCAACTCGGCCTCGAGCGTTTCCTCTTTGAAGACCCGGAACCCTCGGGCGAGGTAGTTTTTGACGGCCATCGGCCCGTCGAGCGTGCAGGTGTGAAGCCAGATCCGGCCGGCGCCGAGCTCACATGCCCGCCGCACGGCCGCGGCGAGAAGCCAGCCACCAATGCCCTCGCCCACGAACCTCGGAAGCAGGCCGAAGTAGAGGATCTCGGCCTCGGGAGGCTTCGTCGCGTCGAGCTCGAAATACCCGGCGGGCACACCCCGCTGAAGCGCGTAGTGGAGCTCGTAACCCGGCCGGTCAAACAGCGCGCGCCACTGCGCCCAGGTCCATTCGAGCCGGTCGAGCCAAAACCAGTCGCAACCGACCGCGGTATAGAAGAACCGTCCTAGCTCGGGCGCCGGGACTTCCGCCCTGATCATCACGGTGTCGGTGGGGGTCCGGGCCGGGGGCCGCAGCGCGGTCGGGTCGGTGAGCTCGAGATAGGTCCGGCGGAACGGGGTACGCATCGATCCTACGCGGGCAGCACGATGCCGCGGCACTCACCGAATCCGATTCGGGCGAAGCCGGCCCGCTCGCAGTATCCCCGAATCACGACCTCGTCGCCGTCCTGAAGGAAACGGCGCTCCTCGCCGGTCGGAAGGGCAATCGGCTCGGTTCCCCGCCAGCTGAGCTCCAAGAGGCATCCCCGGCTGTCTTTCGTGGGACCGGAGACGGTGCCGCTCGCGAGCAGGTCTCCCGCGCGGAGGTTGCAGCCGTTGCTCGCGTGATGCGTCAGGAGCTGAGCGAAGGTCCAATACATCGTGGCGAGGCTTCCGGAGCTCAGCCGGTGCGGCGCGACCTGTTCGGTCCGCATCCGTTCGGTCGAGAGATAGACCTCCACCGTTAGGCCGATGCCGCCGCCCCGGCCGTTCGCGTCGGAGGCGAGGTACGGCAGCGGCGCGGGATCGCCGCTCGGGCGCTCGAACGGCGGAACCCGAAACGGCGCGAGCGCGTCGAGCGTGATCACCCAAGGCGACACACTGGTCGCGAAGCTCTTGGCGAGGAAGGGGCCGAGCGGCTGGTATTCCCATCGCTGAACGTCGCGAGCCGACCAGTCGTTGAGGAGCGAGAAGCCGAAGAGGTAGCGCTCCGCTTCGGCGATCGGCACGACCCGACCGAGCCAGGTTCCTTCAGCGACGTAGGCGGCGACCTCGCACTCGTAGTCGAGCGAGCGGGTTGGGCCGTAGACGGGCGCGGGCGCCGCGTCGTCCTTGGTCTGCCCCATTGGACGGCGGACCGGCGTTCCGCCCACCACAATG
>JBDTOH010000390.1:0-5773 GCA_039933355.1 Gemmatimonadota bacterium
GTCGATGGACGGCATCGAGCGCCGGAAAGAGGAATGCCGCGACACGCGACGCGTCAGTACGATCGACAACCTGGTTCGCGACCTCCGCTATGCGCTCCGAACCCTCCGCCGCAGCCCCGGCTTCACCGCCGTCGCCATCCTAACGCTCGGGCTCGGCATCGGCGCGAACACGGCCATCTTCACGGTCGTCAACGCGGTGCTGCTACGGCCGTTGCCCTACCGGGATCCGGGCCGGCTCGTCGTGGCCCACTACGCGAGCATGAGCACGGTCGCCCCGGCGTATTTCCTCGAGTGGCAGGCGGGCGCGCGCACGTTCGACCGGCTGGGCCTCGCGGAGTACTGGACGCCCAACCTCACCGGCTTCGACCGCCCCGAAGAGCTGGTCGGGCTCCGCGTGAGCGCCGGCATCTTCCCGATGCTCGGGGTCGAGCCGCTGTTAGGGAGGGTGTACTCGCCGGAGGAGGAGCACTTCGGCCGGGAGCATGTCGTCGTGTTGAGCTACGACTTGTGGAACAGCCGGTTCGCGGCGGATTCGCAGGTGCTCGGCCGGACGATGGCGCTCGATGGGATCGCCACCACCATCATCGGCGTGATGCCCAGAGGGTTTCGATTCGCGCCGTTCTGGGCGACCGAGGCGAGGCTCTGGGCGCCGCTCGTGCTCGACGACCGCCGAGCCGATTGGAGCGGGGCCTCGCTCCGGGTGTTTGGCCGGCTCCGTCCCGGCGCCACGGTCGCCGAGGCGCAGGCGGACCTCCGCACCGTCGCGGCCCGGACCGCCGGGCGCGATACCGAGATGACCCGCGACGTCCTAGTGGTCCCGCTCCAGGAGAAGGTGGTGGGGGATGTCAGCGATGCGCTCTACATCATGCTCGCCGCGGTCGGCTTCGTGCTGCTGATCGCGTGCGCCAACGTGGCGCACTTGCAGCTGATGCGCGCCGCCGCGCGCGAGCGGGAGTCAGCCGTCCGCACGGCGTTAGGTGCGTCGCGGCTCCGGCTGGTGCAGCAGTCGCTGGTCGAGAGCGGCATCCTTTCGCTCGTCGGCGGGGCGTTTGGCGTGGCGCTCGCGTATTGGGGCGTGCGCCTCCTCGTGACCCTCGGCCCGCCCGAGCTTCCCCGTCTCGAGACGGTCGCCCTGGATGGGCCCGCCCTCGGCTTTGCGCTCACGGTGTCGGTGTTGGCGGGCTTCGTGTTTGGGGTGGCGCCGGCGTTGACCGCATCGCGGGTCAAGTTGCACGGCGCGCTCAAGGAAGGGAGCCGGGGCGCCGCGGACAGCCGGCGGCGGCGGCGAGTTCGGAGCGGGCTCGTGGCCTCGGAGTTCGCGATGGCCGTCGTCCTGCTGATCGGCGCCGGCCTCATGCTCCGAAGCTTTGCCGCGCTCGTCGCGGTGGACGGCGGCTTCGATCCGCGGGACGTCCTGTCGATGACGGTGTCGCTCCGGGGGACCAAGAACCTGGAGCCCCTCAGGCGCCAGGATTTCTTTCGCCGGCTGGTGGACCGGGTTGAAGGCCTCCCCGGGGTCGAAGCGGCGAGCGTGATCAACCACGTCCCCCTCCACGGCGACAACTGGCACTTTCCGTTTGCGGTCGAGGGCCGCTCGCTCGGCCCGGGCGGGGACGCGCGGAAGGGATCGGCCGCGTTCCTCGTGGTGCGGCCGGGTTACTTCCGCACGATGAAGATCGGCATGGTGAAGGGCCGGGACTTCACCACGCTGGACGAAGCGAGCGCCGCACACCTGGTGATCGTCAACGAGTTCATGGCGCGGCACCAATGGCCGGGCGAGAATCCGGTCGGCCGCCGCCTCACGGTGGACGACCCGGCTACGCGACCGGACTGGTTCACGGTCGTGGGCGTGGTGGGCAACGTGCGGCAGGCGAGCTGGGCGGGTGAGGAGGAGGATCAGATGTATTTCCCGACCATGCAGGGAAGCGGCTATCCGGAAAATTCGCAACCGCTGGTGACGTTTCTCAACCCCGAGTACATGACGCTGGTGATTCGCACGACGGCCGGCCCGGCGGGGCTCACGCGCGCGGTCCAGGTCACGGTGCACGAGATGGACGGCGACGCGCCGGTCTCCAACGTCTTGACCATGGAGCAGGCGCTCGGGGAACAGGTCGCGACGCCGCGATTTTACATGACCCTTCTGAGCATCTTCGCCGCGGTGGCGATCGCCCTTGCCGCCGTCGGTGTCTACGGCGTCATCAGCTACTCGGTCGCCCGGCGCACCCACGAGATCGGCATCCGCCTCGCGCTCGGCGCCAAGCGGAGCGACGCGTTCCGGCTCGTGGTCCGGCAGGGAATGGCGCTCGCGGCGTTAGGTGGAGCGGTCGGGCTGGGGGTCGCGCTCGCGGTGACCAAGTACCTGCGCCTCCTGCTGTTCGGCATCCAGCCGACCGATCCCACCACGTTCGTCGTCGTGACCACGCTCCTCGCCGTCGTGGCGTTCGTAGCCTGCTCGATCCCGGCCAGGCGCGCCTCCCGCGTCGATCCGACGGTGGCGCTCCGGTGTGAGTGACGGCTTGGATCGGGTCGGAGGCGGGCGGGCGGGAAGGGGATCGCCCCACTTGCAGGGCGGATCAGCGAGTCCAAAGGCGGCGAAACCAGCAGCACAGCGCCACCTATCGCAGCTCCATTTCCACTTTCACCCCGCCGCGTCCATTGGGAACTTGCGTGGCTTCGGATGCTCGGCAGGTTGGAAGCCCACAGGCCGTCCTCAATTGACGAGATGCGAGGTGAAGGGCCGTCGCTTGGCCCGCACTAAGTGCAAGTTCGCCCACCGTCCGCAGATATCAGGGCGTTCACGGTCTCGATCAGAATTCACTGTTTCTTTGCCCCCGCGGTTAGGGCCGATCGGTACGATCGTGCAGCGTGTTGGCGGGTAGCCCGACTGCTCACGTCCGCTTTCGGGTTCCGGACCGGCGTAGCGAGCCGCAAAGCTCGCTCAAGTCCCGTCTCGGAGTTGGCGATACTTGCAAGGATACCGGGGAATACGCGCCAGGGACTGAAAAGGGTACTGATGAACGATTTGATTCACCTCGTCTACGCGAGCGAGGCTACCAGTCCGCCAACCGAGGCGGAGCTGGCCGTCTTGTTACGGCAATCGCGAGCGTCGAACGACCGGCGCGACATCACCGGGATGCTGCTCTACTCCAATCACAGCTTCTTTCAGATTCTCGAAGGCAGGGCGGAGGTCGTCGAGAAGCTGCTCGAGGTCATTGCCGCAGACCCCCGCCATAGGCGGACCGCGGTGATCATCCGCGAGCCGATCCTGAGCCGGACGTTCGGCGACTGGACGATGGGGTTCATGGCCCTCGACCCGAACGAGCATGCCGACCTTGTCGGCGGTAACGATTTCTTCGAGGCCGGCTCCTGCTTTACCGCGCTGTCCAGGGGCCGGGCAAAGAAGCTCCTCGCCGCGTTTGCCGAAGGGCGCTGGCGCGCGAAGATCGTCGGACCGGCCACCGCCGTTCATGACGCAATCGCTGGTTGATTGCGCGGCTGCGCCGCCGGTGTGGAGCACGCCTACCGAATGGAAGTACAGCTACGCGTTCCAGCCGATCGTCGACCTCGCCGGCCGCGAGATCTTCTCGTACGAGGCGCTGATCCGGGGAACCGTCAATGAATCCGCCGGACAGACCTTGAACCGGGTACCCCCAAGTCACCTGCACGACTTCGACCGGCAGAGTCGCGAGGCCGCGATGGAGCTGGCCGGGAAGCTCGGCCTGCCGTGCTGTCTCAATCTCAATGTCCTGCCAAGCAGCCTCGACGACGGGGACGGCGGCGTCCGGCGCACGGTGGCGTGCGCCGAGCGGTCCGGGCTCCGGCTCGAACAGCTCATCCTCGAGGTGACGGAGAATGAGATCATTGTCGATCGCGTGGGGTTCGCCCGGATCGTGAACCGATATCGCCGTCTCGGGATCAAGGTGGCGATCGACGACTTCGGCGCCGGGTACTCCGGGCTCAACCTGCTGGCGGACTTCCAGCCCGATATGATCAAGCTCGACATGTACTTGGTGCGGGGGATCGAGTGGAAGGGTCCCCAGCAGAGCATCGTTCGAGCGATTGCGCAGGTCTGCCGCGATCTCGGGATCGAGGTCGTCGCCGAGGGTGTCGAAACGACGGGTGAGCGCGACTGGTTGGTGGGGGAGGGCGTCGAGCTTCAACAGGGGTATCTATTTGCGCGGCCGGGGTTCGAGTGCTTGCCGCCGGTGCGGTTCGAGTAGCGCCTGTCTGGGCATCCGTTTCCGGCGTCTGACGCAGGGTCGCTGCGATTCGACGACCCAAGAGCGCGAGCGGGTGATCCGAAAGCGAAATGCAGGTGGAAAGCGAGAGCGAACGAGCGGCCGGCGACGAATAACCCATCGAGAACGGCGCCGCCCGACCCGCCGCCGGTGATCGCCGAATCGCCGCCTAAATCGGCGTGGAGACCAGCCCGGATTGGCGAAGGAAGGGTGCCCGGACGCGAAGTAGACCCGGTAACAAATCGGGCCCCAATTCTCCCCTTGTGGACAACCGTCCTGATATATAGGTGTCCTCAGGGAGAGACAATCGCCGAAAACGGGAGGCGAGGGAAAGGGGGGTCACGAGCTGAAGATGCCGGTTGCGAGCAGGCCGCGGCGTCCTCCGGGTTGGTCCCCGAAGCAACCTACCGTCCGACCGTCCTACCGCCTTGCCGGCCTAATTAGTACGTATTCGTATTGAGGCTCTGCAGCAGCCCGTACACCGCCACGCCTCCCAAAACGGCCAGCCCGGCGATCAGAGTCTTTCCCATGTGCTTGTACCGGGTGGCAACTGCGCTGACGTCGGAGAGGGGGATGGCCAGGCGCTCGATCGCGAGCGGGCCGGGGTGGCCCGTGATCAGCGAATCGCCGAGGATCTTGGGCTGGTAGACCAGGGTCTTACTGGAATCACGCCGGATGACCTGGACGACTTCGGGGCTGGTCTCTTTGATCAGTTGTCTCGGGGCGACTTCCTGGCGCCGCCATGCCACGCAGCCGGACAGTTGCACCGCCACCATGGTTGTCAGGGCCACCCGGCGCGCGAGCATCTTCCGGTCCTTGGGTCGATTGTCGAGGTCAGTCATCCGTAAGAACAAACTAAGCCAAACCGCCCCTGACTGCTGGCGGGGCTCGGGGTCACGGATGCCGGATCAGCGCAGCCGCCCGGGCCTGATGGCGCCGCGCCGGTTCCGGCCGTCCGGTCCGGTGGAGCACCGCCGCCATCCGCTGCTCCGATGCCGCCAGAAAGATCAGCTCGTACGGCGAGCGCTGCGCGATGGTCCGCCACCAGCCGAGCGCTTCGTCGGTGCGACCGGCTTCGGCGAGGAGATCGGCGCGGAGAAAGCGCTGATAGGTGCCGGCATAGAACGGTGAGGCGACGGCGAACTGGAACCAGACGTCGGTCTTGAGCCGCTCCAGCACGGCGAGCGCCTCGGCGGGCTTGCCCTGGAGCCGGAGGGCGTCGGCCTCCAGAGTCCGGATCAGGTGCTCCACCAGCACCTCGTCGCTACCGGCCGGCATCGGCAGCTCGGCGAGGGCTTCGGCCTCGACGGCCACACCTAACGCATCCCCCCGGCGGGCCCGAAGGAGGCCGAGCAGGAAGCCGCGGAGGTGAGGATGGAGCCCGTCGTGAAACACGAGCGGCATCGCGACGCTCGCCCGGGGCGAGGCCGGGTCCCAGTCGCGGAGCTCGCGCTCCATCGCCTCATACTCGGCATCGGTGTATTTGACGAAGGGCAAGGCATGGAAAAGCCCCTTCACCTCGATTGCCCAGGCCG
>JBDTOH010000391.1:0-5769 GCA_039933355.1 Gemmatimonadota bacterium
GAAGCCTGACCGGCAAGCGCCTCTTCCTCCAGTTTGAAGGAGCGAATCAGGTAGCGGATGTGTTCGTGAACGGAACGCGCGCCGGCCGCCACATCGGCGGGTACACCGGGTTCGTCTTCGACATCACGGATTCTCTGGCGCCCCAGGCCGTCGACTTGAGCCAGGCGTCCTTTACGCGACTGCCCGGCGCGCCGGCGCGGTACGAGCTGCGCTTCCGGGCCCATTGCACCGATCAGCGGACCTACTGGCTCGTCAGCCCCGACAAGCTGCCGTCCATCACGAAGGCCACGTCCGGCGGCCGGATCCCGGCCGACCTGGGCACCAAAAACGTGAGCCGGGTCGACTCGAACCGCGTTGGGGCCGGTCCAGCTGACCGAAGCCCCCAGGTCCTCGAGCAGCGCGAGCATCATCTCGACGTCGCGGATTCGGGGAACGTTGGTGACGTCGACCGGGCCGTCGGCGAGCAGGGTGGCGGCGAGAATCGGCAGGGCCGCATTCTTATTGCCTGCCGGCCTGACAAGGCCGCTCAGGGCCCGGCCGCCGCGAACCAGAAATCGGGATGGCATGTGCATCAAGGTCGCCGGGGGGCAGAACAGGGTCAAGCTGAATTACCTTACAACGAATGGAAACCATGCCTTCTTGGTTCGCTCCAATCGTCGCCGTATCGCTGGTGGTGATCGCGCTCTCGTTCCTGGCGATGGGTGTGGCCGTGTCCGTGCTCGCCCGCCGCGGAGCGATCGAGG
The DNA here is from genome assembly GCA_039933355.1 of Gemmatimonadota bacterium. Taxonomy (GTDB): domain Bacteria; phylum Gemmatimonadota; class Gemmatimonadetes; order Gemmatimonadales; family GWC2-71-9; genus SHZU01. The sequence continues at coordinate 744 of JBDTOH010000391.1, forward strand.
CCCGGCGGTTGTCGGAGGAGCTCGGCGAATTCCGCCGCGAGATCGCCCCCACCATTCAGGCCGTTCGGCGCCTGGTCGAGAACACCGGTGAGCTCGCGGAGAAGGTACGCGACGAAGTCCTCGCGATCGTGGCGACGAGCGGTGAAGTCCGCGAGGACGTGGCCGAGGGCATAGAGAAGATCAAGGATCGCCTGGAAGACCTCGGCGCTCTCTACGAGGTCATGCACGAGGAAGTAGAAGAGACCGCGCTCGACGTGGCGGCCACGCTCCGGACCGCGAGGACGGGTACCGGCGTCCTGGCCCGACTCGGCCGGTTCCTCGGTCGACGGCGTTGACCCGCTCTCAGATCTGGGCCGGCCTCGCTCTCGCCGGCGTCCTGCTCGTGGTCTTTCCGAGAGCGGCCCACGCGTGGACGCCGGGGACGCACATCTTCATCGCCGAGGCGATTCTCGCGAATCTCCGGCTGCTGCCGAACGCGGTCGCGGACCTCCTTCACGCGTTCCCCTACGACTTCCTCTACGGGACTATCGCACCCGACACGTCGATCGCGAAGAAATACGTTCCGCCCGGCCGGCATTCCCACTTCTGGGCGATCGGTCAGGAGACGTACGACTACGCGGACTCCGATGCGCTTCGAGCCTTCGGCCTCGGTTATCTTGCCCACTTGGCGGCGGACACCGTCGCGCACAATTTCTTCGTGCCGCGGCAGCTTCTGCTCACGAGCAGCACCCGCACCATGGGTCACTCGTATTGGGAGCTCCGGGCGGAGACCCACCTCTCCGACCGGTTTTCTCGCCGGGCGCGCGAGATCATCCGGCTCGACCACTCGGCTGCGGACGGACATCTCGGCCGGATCATCTCGCCGACCTTGTTCAGCATCGAGACCAACCGCCGGCTGTTCCGGGGTCTCGTCCACCTCGCCGACACGAAGAGCTGGCAGCGGGCGATGCAGGCGGCACGGGAGCGGAGTCGCTGGCTCCTCACCGATGAGGATGTCGAACGCCATTTGGCGCTGGCGTACGACTACACGATGGAGATGCTGTCGCGCGCCGACCTGAAGGAGGGCGCGTCGCGGGCCTTCGACCCGAACGGCGCCGAGCCGCTCCGCGACGTCAAACGGTTCCGGCGCCGCGCCCTGATGCAGGGCGGGATTCTGGAGCCGGAGCGGCTTCTCGATGTGGCGAAGGATCGTTATGCACTGCCCCGGCCGCGAGTCGAGTTTTGGGAAGGGTCGGTGGTCGAGAGACCCTGGTTGGCGTTAGGCCGGCAGGAGGAGGGGAAGGCGGTGGGGCGGTAAGACGGTGCGACGGTAAGACGGTAAGACGGTAAGACGGTAAGACGGTAAGAAACTACGACTCACAACGCACGGAGATTATTGATATGGGCAAGGGCGATCGGCGGACGGCTAAGGGCAAGATCTTTCGAGGCACGACCGGCAAGCGGCGGCTCAAGAAGTCGAAGCGGAAGGCAAAATAGGGCGGTACGACGGTAGGACGGTAGGACGGTAAGTGGAAGCGAACCACTTGCGCCGCCGCGTCGGCAAGCTGACGTGCGAATCGAGCAAACCTACCGTCTTACCGTCCTACCGTCTTACCGACTTACCGACTTCCTCAACCAGCCGTTCCACTTCCTCCCCCGTCGCAAAGCACGAGCATCCGGCCCGGACGACCCCTTCCGGCGCGAGGCCGAGGCGTTCGATGACGGTGGCGGCGTAGAAGTCGCCATGGCTCAGGAAGAGGCCGCGGTCGGAAAGCTCCGCCGCAACGATGCTGCTTGGCTTCCCATCCACCACGAACGCGACGGTCGGTGTCCGTGGCCGTGTCGGCGGCGGCCCGAAGAGCCGGACGCCTTGGATCCGGCCGAGCCCGTCCCAGAGCCGGCCGACGAGCTGCTGCGCCCGCTCGTGGAGTACCGCGTAGCCCGCGAGGAGCGATGCGCGGCGCCCTTCGCGCGGGGAAATGCCGGCCAGGAAATCGATCGCCGCCCGGGTCCCGACGATACCCTCATGGCTCATCGTCCCGGTCTCGAACCGCTCCGGCGCCTCGTTAGGCGCTGGGTCGAGCTTGGGGACGTCGAGCCGCTCCATGAAGCTCTTCTCGATCACGAGACAGCCCTGGTGGGGGCCGTAAAACTTGTACGGCGAGAATCCCATCGCGTCGCAGCCGATGGCGCCGAAGTCGGGCAGGACATGCGGGGCGTAGTGGACCAGGTCGACGAAGCTCAGCGCCCCGGCCTTCCGGGCGAGCCCGCAAATCTCCGCGATCGGATTGATGGTTCCGAGCGCGTTCGAGGCGCCGCCCACCGCGACCAGCCGGGTCCGCGGCGAGAGCGCATGGCGCAGAGCCTCGAGATCGAGGGTGCCATCGGCGAGCCGGAACGGCACGGCGCGGATCGTAATCCCCCGCTCCTTCACCAGCGCGGTCCATGGCGCCTGATTCCCATGATGGTCGAGCTCGGTGATCACCACCTCGTCGCCGGGGCCCCACGAACGGCCTAACGCCCGGGCCAAGTGGAACGTGAGCGTGGTCATGTTCTGCCCGAAGACGACCTCCTCCGGCCGGGCGTTCGCGAAATCCGCGACCGCCTGCCGCCCCCCGGCGATGAGCCCGTCGGTCTCCCGGCTGGTGGGATAGTTCCAGTGGGTGTTGGCGTTGTGATGAAGCAGATAGTCGCTCATCGCGACGGCCACGACATCCGGGACCTGAGTCCCGCCCGGGCCGTCGAAGAAGGCCACCGGGAAACCGTTCTGCACCCGCCGGAGCGCCGGGAATGCGGCTCGAATCTGCTCGGGAGTGAGCGCGGTCATCCGAGCTTCCGGGTCAGGGCGGTTGCGATCGCCTTGGGGTCCGCCTGTCCTTTGCTCTTCTTCATCACCTGCCCGACGAGGAATCCCATCAGCTTGGTCTCTCCCGCGCGAAACCGTTCGACCTCTTTGGCGTTACCGGCGATCACCTCATCGGCCCAGGCTTCGAGCGCCGCGCTGTCGCGCACCTGAACGAGGCCGAGCCGGCCGGCCGTTGTCTTCGCATCGTCCGGCGTGCCGGGCAGCGCGGCGAAGACTTTCTTCGCGGCCTGAAGACTCAGGGTGCCGTCGCGGACCAGTGCGATCAGCTCCGCGAGCCGCGCCGGCTCGACCGCGAACCCACCCGAGTCGTTATACCCCGCCATCACTTCGCCGATGAGCCAGTTCGCCGCCGCCTTGGGTTCGGCGCCGGCCGCGACCACGCTTTCGAAGTAGTCGGCCACCGGCCGCTCGGCCGAGATCACGCCGGCGTCGTAGTCGGACAGTCCGTGCTGGGTGGCCAACCGGGCGCGCTTGACGTCGGGCAGCTCCGGCAGAGCGTCCCTCTCGCGATCGATCCACTCGCGGTCGAGGACGAGCGGCGGCAGATCGGGATCGGGAAAATAGCGATAGTCGTGGCTCTCCTCTTTCGAGCGCATCGGCCGAACCTGACCGGTGGCCGCGTTGAAGAGCAACGTAACCTGCTCGACCGCACCGCCGCCTTCGACGATCCCGATCTGACGGGCCCGCTCCGCCTCGAGCGCGCGCTCGACGTTGGCGAAGCTGTTCATGTTCTTCACTTCGGCCTTGGTCCCGAGCGTGGGGTCGCCCGGGCGGCGGATCGAAATGTTCGCGTCGACCCGGAGACTTCCCTTCTCCATGCTGCACTCGCTCACGCCGGCGTAGACCAGCCGTTGCCGGAGCGTCGTGAGGTAGGCCCGCGCCTCCCCGGGCGACCGGATGTCCGGCTCGCTCACGATCTCCGCGAGGGGAACGCCGGCCCGGTTGAGGTCGATCGCGGTCTGACCGGGGATCCGATCGTGGAGCGATTTACCGGCATCCTCTTCGACGTGGAGCCGGGTCACCCCGATCGCGAGAGGACCGCGCTCCGGTGACGTGATGGACACCGCCCCGCCGGTGGCGAGCGGCTGGTCGAACTGGGAGATCTGGTAGCCTTTGGGCAGGTCCGGGTAGAAGTAATTCTTCCGCGCAAACTCGCTCCGCTCGTGGACTTCGGAGCCTAACGCAAGCGCGGCGCGGACCGCGAGCCGGATCGCCAGACCGTTCGGGACCGGGAGCGCGCCCGGGAGTCCGAGACAGACCGGGCAGACGTTGGTGTTGGGCGCGGCGCCGAAGGCGGTCGAGCACCCGCAGAAGAGCTTCGACCTGGTGCCGAGCTGGACATGGACCTCGAGGCCGATCACCGTTTCCCAGGTCATCTCACCGCACCTCGGACCGGGCGTCGAGACGACGCTCGAGGGCCCTCGCCACCCCGAGCATCCGGGATTCCTCAAAGTGCGGTGCGATCAGCTGGATTCCCACCGGGAGGCCGCCGCTCGTGCCGGCGGGAAGGCTCATCGCGGGCACTCCCGCGAGATTGGCCGGACAAACGAAGATGTCGGCAAGGTACATCGAGACCGGATCGCCGACCTTCTCCCCCGCCTTGAACGCGGGTGTCGGGGTTGTCGGCGTGAGCAGGAGGTCCACGCCGCTCGCAAACACGGCGCGAAAGTCCTCGGCGATGAGAGACCGGGCGGCCTGGGCCCGGCCATAGTATGCGTCGTGATAACCCGCGCTGAGCACGTACGTCCCGACCAGGACCCTGCGGCGCACCTCGGCGCCGAAGCCGTGCCCGCGGGTCGCGCGATAGAGCGCGCGGACGTCCCCGCCGGCACCGACTTCGCGACGCCCGTATCGGACCCCGTCGAACCGCGCCAGGTTGGCGGCCGCCTCGGCCGGGGCGATGATGTAGTAGGTCGGAACCGCGAAAGAGGTGTGCGGAAGCGAGACGTCCTTGACGGTCGCGCCAAGCTCGCGACAGAACCCGACCGCCCGGTCGACCGCCGCGCGAACGCCGCCGTCGAGATCAGCCGGCAGGTACTCGCGGGGAAGTCCAATCGTCACGCCCTCCAACGAGTCCGCACCGGGCAGTGCAAGCTCGAGCTCCGAAACACCGATCCCCTCGGCGAGCCGGCCCCCGGTCCCCGATTCGTGTCCCCCGCTCGCCGCGCACGTTCCGTCGAG
>JBDTOH010000392.1:0-5750 GCA_039933355.1 Gemmatimonadota bacterium
CCACCGGCGGCGGCCCGGCGTTCACGACGCGGAGATCAAGCAGGCGACGGCCGACTTGCTGGCGCGGGTATACGGCGGCGCCCCCGCGGCAGAAGGTCGGTAGGGCAAGCCACGACCGGGGCGGCGAGGCGTTCGACGCTCCGTTTGACAGGTCGCGGTCGGGCGCCGATGTTTGCCCTGCGGAGAGGGGGGCCTGCCCCTCCGTGCGGCGCCCGCCGCTCCGCACCTACGTTAGGCGAACGAGGGAGATTCGCGATGGGCATTGGCGTCGCAGTATCGTGTCCGTGTTATGGAAGCTTCACGATGGCGATCGGTCCTCGAATCGCCCCGCCAAAGTTCTGCCTGTTTCCGTTCATCTGTACGGGTTGCCAGGCGACGTCCTGTCCGGACATCTATGCCGAGCCGTTGGCCTGCACGCACTGCGGCTCGGCATCCGTTGTTCCATATGGAAGCCCGCCGGCGGTGGGCCAATTGGGGCCGGGGGTGATGTTCGCATGGTCGCCTACGAACCGATTTACTACCGAGCAGCTCACACTCACCGACGGGACCTATTGGTGCCCGACCTGCCGAAAGCACACCGCCCGCTTCAGTGATTCGGGCATCCTGTGGGACTAGCCTGCGTTAACGCCGCTTGGTTGATGACGGAACGAAACGGATTCATCGGTGTTCGTTGTCTCACCCGACCACTGCCCAGGGCCAAAACTCCAGCCTTCCATTGCCCGTAAGGGTGCTGTGCCCGAGATCTCTCGCCGCCATATCGCCTCGACACTAATGACTTTCCGGCCGCAGGCCCTAAGTCCGGCCGCGGCGTTCCTGTTCTGCGCAACCGCAACGCTGGCGTCCGCGTCCGCTCAGCAACCCCCGAGCACGGAGGCGCCATACTATCCAACCAGCGACCGGAGCTGGGAGCGCCGGAGGCCGGCCGAGGTCGGGCTCGACTCGGTGCGGCTCTGGGAGGCGATAGACTGGGCGGAGGGCGAGATCGCTAAGGATCCGCCGTTTCCGAGGACCGTCGACGAGACGATCGCGACCCAGGAGAAGATGCTGCGAGAGGCCATGGGAGAGCCGCAACCCTTCGTGATCGGCCCCATGCTCGTGCCGGCGGGCCTCGGCGGGCTCATTCTCCGGCATGGGTACATCGTCGCGGAATTCGGCAAGAGCCGGGCAGTGAATACGAATGCGAGCCTGACGAAAAGCATTCTCTCGATCGTGGCGGGCCTCGCGTTCGATCAGAAACGGATCGCCGGCGTCGATGATCCGGTGGGACGCTACGTCCACGATGGCGGCTACGATTCGCCCCAGAACAGCGTCATCACCTGGCGGCATCACTTGACGTAGACCAGCGAATGGGAGGGCAAGCTTTGGGGCATGACGGATGTGAACGACCGGCGCGGCGAGCTTCGCACCCTTCCCGTCGCCCCGCCGGGGACCCGGTTCGGCTATAACGACGTACGGGTGAACCGGCTCGCGCTGTCACTGCTCTGCGTGTTCGGGCGGCCGTTGCCCGAAGTGCTCAGAGAGTCGGTGATGAATCCGATCGACGCCTCCCACACCTGGTCCTGGCACGGATACCGGAATTCGTCGGTCGTGATCGGCGGCCGCCAAGTGGAATCGGTAAGCGGTGGAGCCCATTGGGGCGGCGGGTTCTGGACCAACGCGTACGATCTCGCGCGGCTCGGCTTGCTGTTCTCCCGGGGCGGCACCTGGAACGGCCGGCGGATTCTTTCCGAGGAGTGGATTCGAATGTCGACCACTCCCTCGACCGTGAATCCGGGGTACGGATTCCTCTGGTGGCTCAATACCTCGGGGCGCTTCGGAGCCAAGCTGCCGAAGTCGGCGTATACCATGGCCGGCGGGGGCGGGTTCTATTGCCTGGTGGATCCGGAGCACGATCTCGTCGTCGTGCTTCAGAATCTGGGCGAGCCCACCCAGCGGCCCGCGGGCTTCTTCGACCGGCTGATGGATGCGGTCCAATAGGGCGCGACCATCGGCGGCGGCCAACTCGAGTGCCTAACCTTCAATCCAGATAACCCGTGGCAATGTCGATGCGTCTTCCCGTCGTTCGAGGTCTGCTGATCCACGGCCTCTCTCTGACCGCGGCCGGACCAGTGGCCGCTCAAGCGGTTCCTTCCCGGGATTCCATCGTGGCCTTCGTGGACGCGGCGGTCTTGCCGATGGACCGCGAGCGGCTGCTCGAGCATCAGACGGTGCTGATCCGAGGTTCGGTCATCGCCGCGATCGGGCCGGTCGGATCGGTCGCGATTCCAAAGGGCTCGGTCCGAATCGACGGCCGCGGCAAGTTTCTGATGCCCGGCCTGGTCGACATGCACGCTCATTTCATGGGGGGCAAGGGAGAGCCCGGCGACGGGGCCAGCCGACAGTTCACCTGGTTTCTGGCCAACGGCGTCACTGCCGCCCGGGGACTCGGGAGCCCGCCCGGCTACCTGACCACGAGGGACCGGGCCAACCGCGGCGAAGTGCTCGCGCCGATGCTCTATACCGCCGGCGGCTCGATCAACGGGAGCTCGGTCCACTCCCCGGAGGAAGCGGCCCGGGTTGTCCGGGAGGCGAAGGCCGCCGGGTACGACTGGATCAAGACCCACGGCGGGATCGACCGGGTCACCTACGACAGCATGATCGGGGCGGCGCGGGCGGCTCACATCCCGGTCTCGGGTCACGTGAGCCACGAATACGGCCTGCTCCACGCGCTGGAATCGCACCAACAGGTCGAGCATCTCGACGGCTACCTTGCGGTCCTGGCCGGCGACACCGGCAAAGCGGGGGAGTGGAACGATCAGCAGATCGTCACCGATCCGGCCATTCTGGCACGGATCGACGAGGCGCGGATACCTAACGTCGTGGCGGCGACTCGTCGCTCGGGCACCTGCTCCGGCCCCACGCTCGCCTTGTTCAAGATCGTGGCGCGCGGCACTCCGGCCGAGGAGATGTCTCGATGGCCGGAGATGCGGTTCGTCGCGCCGAAGATGCTCGAGTCGTTCACCGAGACCGTGCAGCAGAACGGCGGCCCGCCGGCGGGAGACCCCAACGCGCGCCGGTTCGTCGAGATCCGCGACCACGTGGTCAAGGCGCTCTACGATGCCGGAGTGCCGCTGCTCGTTGGCGGTGATTCGCCGCAGTTCTTCATGGTTCCCGGGTTCTCGCTGCACCGAGAGATGGACTCCTTCCGCGAGGCCGGCATTCCACCGTACGGCGTGCTGCAAGCCGCGACCCTCAATGCGGCCCGCTGCCTCGGCCTCGAGAGTGAATTCGGAACGGTATCGGTCGGCAAGCGCGCCGACCTCTTGCTGCTGGACTCGGATCCGCGCAGCGATTTGGCACAGCGCGAGCACCTCGCGGGAGTGATGACTCGGGGCCGGTGGCTGAGTCGCGAGGCGCTCGCGGCCTCGCTGGAACGGCTCACTAGCCACTGAATCGTTGAACCAACGGCCTGATCAACGGACTTCTGGCGGGCCGGCATTGCTATTGGAAATGGCCGGCCTCTTCCTGCTCGTCGCAACCACAGCCTCGGGGATTTCGCCTCATTTCCTCTTTGTCAGATCGGACAGCTTCCGTAAGGCCACCGTCCCGTCATTGGCGATGTCTTGCTGCAGCCATCCCAGATGACCGGCACCGTAGATCACCAGAATTCGATCGTTCGGAGACTCGACCAGCGCGCGGATATTGTGGTAGATGTGAATGTTTCGCTGATACCACATGGCCAGCAAGTCGGGCCCCGCATATTCGAATCGGTCGGCATAGGGAACGTATGCGAAGTACTCGGCGACGGCTTGCGCGACCGAGGAATCGGCATTCATTGATTCCACCGTCTCGAGCAGCGTGTGCGATCGGAGGAAGTCGCCCTCCTCTTTCACTCGCCTCCCAACGCCGGCCTGGATCGCCTCGAATGCCTCCGCGCGGCCATTGGCCTTCGCGTAGTTGACTACCCGCTGAAACGGGAAATCACCGTCGGCATCGACAGGGTAGACGGTGCCATGGCCAAGCTCCTTGGCAAGCCGATACCCGATTTGATCGATCTCGTTCCGCGAGAGGGTATACTTTCCCGCGAGGTAGTCGGCGTACTGCTGCCCAACCCGCTGGCTCCCGACGTCGGCTTCGATCGCGATCTTGGTAGGGTGGAACCGCTTCAGCACGTCGACCAGCTGCTCCATTTCTGCCTGGCGCTTGGGGGATAGGACATCGTCGGCAACCATGTTGTGGATATCGTGACCGGGGCTCGCCATGTGATAGGTGCCGAGCACAAGGATCTCCGCGCGCGCGGGTGATTGGGACCAGGCCGTGGCCGGCATGGCAAAAAGTCCTAGAAACAAATAAGCCGTTTTCATGTCTCCTCCGCTTCGACAGTGTGCGAGCCCTCAGGTATCCGAGCTCTCGACGATGACCCTCAGGATGGACCCAATTGAGATGAAGGCGTGGGTTCCCGGTGCGTTTGCGGCTGTGGCTCTGAAAAGGCGAGACCACCTATCTCGAGATCATTTGTCGAGATGACGTCTAGGGTTCGACGCGGGGGCGGGGCGGACTGTTGCAAGAGGAGTTGTGCTCGACGCCTGCCTGAGGGATTGACGCGGTACTTGGCTCGTCGAGGGAGCAATCTCGCGCAGGCCGGCGACACGATCGTCGCCGTCGCCGGGCTAGGGCATAGATAAGCTGTGGCATTTCAGGATGGACGGCCAGCTACGCATCCAAACAAACTCCCAAGCGAGTCTGGCCCGGACCGCGACTGCAGCAGCCGGCACGGCCGGCTGCTTCAACCAATCCGGAGGCTGATCAAATGGAACGCGAACGAGAACCACACGAGGTAGAGGAGCGAGAGCGCCAGTACCAGACTCCAAGCTTTGGCCCAGCCGCTGCGTCCGCCCCGCCACGTGAGCCAGACGTTCCAGACGGCCAGTCCCGCGCCGCCGATGCAGAGCAGACCGATCAGTTGAATTGCTCGGATCCAGGGCGCGCTGCCAACCGTCGAGGCGAAGTCGGCGACCAACGCAATCGTCCAGCCCAGCATGTACAGCACACCGACCACCGCGGCAATGCGGGTCAAACGATAGGCACGTCCTTCAGGCCCCGCGAGCTGGAGGGTCCTCCCATAGCGGTGGCGAACGATCGCCGCGACCGGCCACAGCAGCACCGTCAGCAGCAACGCGCCCGTAGCCAGGAGAAGCAACGGGACGTTCAACCCGGCGGACCAGAGGAAGGGCACCCGCAAGTTGACCCAGACCGAAGCCGCCCCGTCGGAGACGACGGACTGGACGTCACCGTCTCGAACGTTCATGACGAGGTGCGCGTCGCCTCCGACTTGACGCCACACGAACGGTCCCACTTCTCGCCAGGTCTGCGACCGCCCGTTCTTATCGAACGACAGGAGCGGCGACGTCTGGATCGTGCCGTCAGCGTTGGCGCGGATTGTTAGCTCGAGGCCCACAAAGCGAGTGACGAGAAACAAGGCTTCCTGGAAATCGCCGGTCTGGCGGCGCGACCAGACGTACTCGCCGGCCGCGAGCCGGGCGTGCTCCTTCGCCGTCGAAACGGTGGGCTCCTGCGCAGCGGCCGGGGCGGGGAAGTAGCGGTCCATGAACTGCTCGAAGAGGTCAGCGCGGAGCGTGAACGCAGCCGGCATCATGCCCTGTACGGACCCGTCGCTATTGAGGGCGGTGAACAGGCCGATGCCTTCGTCAGGCAGCAACCTCATCTCGGCATGAGATCCTTCGCCGTCGCCCGAGTGTCCGATGACGCGG
>JBDTOH010000393.1:0-5748 GCA_039933355.1 Gemmatimonadota bacterium
ACATGAGCGTAAATCCGACGTACATCGGGTTCCGCGTCAGTCGGAACGGCCCTCCGACCACGAGCGCATTGCTGGGCCGATACGGATTGGGGCTCGTCGCGGCGCGCCGGAAGGCCACAACGCCGAGGAAACCAACGAGGCTCAATCCCCCGAGTACAACTCCGAGCATCAGGGCGCCGGCCGCCGGCAGGAGTCGGCGCGGGAAATAGTGCTGGACGATGAGGGCCAGCACGAGCGGCACCGCATACAGCAGAGGCGGCGGCGCGACGACGTCTGGAAGATCCCGAGGGTTTTCGGACACAAAGCCTCCCATGCCTCAATACGGCGGCGCCACCGAGATCGTTGGATCGGACCTCGGGCGTGCTTCAATCGACGACGGAGAGCGTGGCCCCCGTCGCGGTCCGGGACCGGTGTGGCGTTAGGTCCGATGCCACCTGGACCGCCGCTAGTGTTCTGGCCGTGCGAACCGAAGACTCTCCGTTGCCAGGAATAGCTCGCGAAGAGAACCCAACAGCGCGCCGGTGAATGCGCACGTACCGGCGATGAAGACGAGGATGATCAGAACCGACAAGTCGACGGTCACGAGAGCGCCGGTAAACAGCGCGACGACCGCTACACAAATGAACAGCGCGCACGTGGTGGCGAGGGTGATGCCGCGGTGAATCAAGGAGGCCCTCCGCGAGAGCACCTGAAGCTCCGCGTGAATCGCGGACCCGCGAGGCTCGGCACGGCCGGGCGGAACGGCCTCGAGCAATCGGGCTCGGTCGATGATCCGTGCGAGCCGATTGGTGAGCACGGCGAGCGTGGCACCGAGCGCCGAAAGCAGGAACACGCGGCTGTCGGCTTGCACGGATGCGAGGCCTCACGGCGGCTGGAGTACAAATAGGACGGCACGCCGAAGCTCGTCAATAGCCTGCCTTGCCGCGCTTCGACCGCCGTCTACCTTTCGCCCATGGCAATCAATCGCGTCACTGAAGGTAAGAAACTAGGCCTTTGGGGCAAGCTCAAACGTCTTGCGCTGACCGACGTAGGCGCGCTGGTACGGGGCTTCAAGGCTGCCGACATCGAGGCCATGGAGCGGCTCCTCCTCGAATCGGATTTTGGCGTTGCGGCGACTACGGACATCGTGCAGATGCTCGAGGACCAGGTCCGCCGGGGCAAGCTCAAGAGCGAGGACGATCTCAAGGCCGCCGTCACCGGGCGGATCGCGGAGCTCCTGGTGGGTCCATCGGATCCCGCTCGACTCAGGCGCGCAGCCTCGGGCCCGACCGCAATCGTGGTCGTGGGCGTCAACGGGGTGGGGAAGACCACCACCGTCGCCAAGCTCGCGCACCGGCTCAAGCGCGCGGGGGAATCGGTCCTGCTGGTTGCCGCCGACACCTATCGCGCCGGCGCGATCGAACAACTCGAGCGATGGGCGGAGCGACTGGGCATCCCCTGTGTTACGGGTGCACCCGGGGGCGATCCTGCCGCAGTGGCGTTCGACGGCGTCGAAGCGGCCACCGCACGCGGAGTCACCGTCGTCGTGATCGATACCGCCGGCCGGCTCCATACCCAGGAGGGACTGATGGAGGAGCTGCGCAAAGTGGTTCGGGTCGTAGCGCGCAAGCTCCCGGGCGCGCCTCACGAGACATTCCTGGTACTCGACGGCACCGTCGGCCAGAACGCCGTGAGTCAGGGCCGTCTCTTCGGGGAAGCCGTAACGCCGACCGGTCTCATCATCACCAAGCTCGACGGGACCGCGCGTGGCGGGGCCGTGATCGCGCTCCGGCGTGAGCTCGACATTCCGATCCGCTTTATCGGGGTCGGCGAGGGGGTCGACGATCTCGAGCCGTTCGACCCTCGCCGTTACGCCGAGTCGATGCTGGCCGATGCCGAGTAACGGAGCTCGGTCGCGAGCTCCCGAACCGCTCGCTCCCGGAGGACCCAACGTCGTGGAGCGCCGCGGTTAGGATGGCGACGGTCGGCCTCGACACGCCGGTCAAGTTTCTCAAGGGCATCGGCGAATACCGGTCAGACCTGCTCGCCAAGCTCAACGTTCGTACCGCCCACGACCTCCTCTGGCACCTTCCCCACCGCTACATCGACGCGTCGACCGTTGTGCCTCTCGCGGACGTGAAAGTCGGACAGGAAGTCGCCTGCGTCGGACGGGTCGCGGCAAAGGGCGTCGTTCCGACCAAACGCGGGCTCAAGATCTTCCACGCGGTGCTCAGGGACGCGAGCGGCGCGCTCGAGTGTGTCTGGCCGGGCCAGGCGTTTCTCGACCGCAGCATCGAAGTGGGCCAGACTTTACTGGTTGCGGGCCCGGTTCGGTTTTACCACGGGCGACAGATGGCGCCGCGGGAGTTTCTGGTCCTCCGAGAAACCGCGGACGACGGGCCGGGTGAGTGGGCCACCGGAACCGTGCTGCCGGTCTATCCCGCGACCGAAGGGCTGAGCCACAAGGTCATTCGAGGCTTGGTGGACCGGCATCTCGATCAACTCATCGCGTTGTCGCACGAGATCCTTCCGGCCGGCCTGCTCCGCCGCTTCGATTTGCCAACCCTGCCCGAGGCTCTTCGCGCAGTTCACCGTCCGCCGACGATTGCTGAGGCGGAGCAGGGCCGCCGCCGTCTCGCGCTCGACGAGCTGCTCGACCTCCAACTCATGCTCGGCCGGGCTCGGCACCTGGCCAAGCGGAGCCGGGCCGGCCTCCAGTTCGAGAACAAGCGCGAGCTGACGACCCAGCTTCGCGAGGCGCTGCCGTGGCCGCTGACCGCCGATCAGCGCCAAGCCATTCGGGAGATTGCCGCCGACATGACGTCCCCAGAGCGAATGCACCGGCTGCTCATGGGCGACGTGGGAACCGGCAAGACGGTCGTGGCGCTGTTCGCGATGCTGCTCGCGGTGGAGAACGACTATCAGGCGGCGCTCATGGCTCCGACCGAGCTCCTGGCTGAACAACATTTTGCCTCGCTCTCCGCGCTGCTCGGGCCGCTGGCGATCCAGCCGGGCCTTCTACTGGGGCGCCTTAAAGACGGAGAGAAGGCCGTCGTCCGCGGGCAACTAGCATCAGGGAGCATGCGGATCGTCGTCGGAACCCATGCGCTCCTTCAGGACCGAGTGGGTTTCCACCGGCTCGGTCTGGTCATCATCGACGAGCAGCACCGTTTCGGCGTCGAGCAACGCGCGGCGCTCATGGGCAAAGGGGAAGCGCCCGACGCGCTCTTGCTCACCGCAACCCCCATCCCGCGCTCGCTCGCGCTCACTCGCTATGGCGACCTCGACATGAGCGTGCTGCGGCAGCGTCCCCCTGGACGTGGCACGATCACGTCGAGCGTGCGGAGCGAAACCCACCGCGAGCGGGTGACGCAGTTCGTCCATGACGAATGCAAAGCGGGCGGACAGGCGTACATCGTGCTCCCCGTGATCGAAGAGACCGAGCGGGCCGACTTGCTGGCGGCCACGACGATGTTCGAGACGCTTAGGACGCTCTGGCCGGACTTGGCGGTTGGGCTGGTCCATGGACGGCTCAAGCCGGACGAGCGGGACCGCGTGATGCGCGAGTTTCGCAAGGGCGCTGTTCAAGTTCTGGTCGCGACGACGGTCATCGAAGTCGGGATCGACGTGCCTAACGCCACTGTCATGCTGATCGAGCATCCGGAGCGGTTCGGCCTCGCGCAGCTGCATCAGCTCCGCGGTCGAGTGGGCCGGGGCGCCAGCGAAAGCCACTGCATTCTCCTCACCGCAAAGCCGAGCCGGCGCCTCAAGATCTTCGCCGCGACGCAGGACGGCTTCAAGATCGCGGAGCTCGATCTCGAGGAGCGGCGCCAGGGCGACCTGCTGGGTCAGCGCCAATCGGGGGATGCCGAGATTCGAGTCGCCCGATTTCCGGACGACACGGATCTCCTCGGTCAGGCGCGAGATCTGGCGCACACCATTCTCGACGAAGATCCCGGGCTCGAGCAGCCGCGGCACCGCGCGCTGCGCGAGCGAGCATTGGCGCGCTATCCGAAAGCGGAGGTCCTGTTCCGAGTCGGGTGACTCACGCGATTTAGACTTCGAGGCCTCGCGGGGCTCTTGCTTGGGGGCTCCACCTTAGTCCGCAGCCTGGTAGGTCCGAACGGTTCTGTTCGAAGTTTGCGGTTAAAAACATAAATCCTAGATGAATAGTAACGAAATCGGACCTCTATCTCGACCGGTGCCTTGCCGTTAGGCTATTCCTTGCGCGCGACTGCACGATATTGCAGGTGTGCATTGTTCCGCACTTGCCTCGTCTATCAATGCACAGCAGGGGAAACCTCACCTGCTTCCATCATCAGAATTGATCCCGAAGAGAAGCCGGTTTCGCCACGCGGCTCGCGACACGCGACGCCTTTGAGCGGCCAATCGCCGTAAACGTCAACCAGCAGAGAATTGAAGAGGCCCTGATTTGAAAACCGTTTCGAGAATCCTCCCCTACGCCGCTCTCGTCCTCGCTGCGGCCGCTTGTCACCCAGACGAAATTGTCAATTCAGAGCCGACCACGAATCAGCCCGGTATCGACGCCAACATCGTCCACCTCACGCTGCCAGGCGACCAAGCGTTCGCCCAGGAGTGTGCGACCTGCCACCCGTCTCGAGATGGCTTCGACCTCCGTTATTTCTCGTACACTGATACAAACATCGTCCGCCGAGCGGTTGCCCACGTCGATACGGCGACCGCGTGGCGAATCGCCTCCTACATCCGCACGCTCCAAACGCCCAAGGTCGCGGAGAACACGCGGCTCTTCCAGCCGGGTAACGGGCTCCTCCTGCCCAGCGACACAGCCTTCGCAGTGCGTCTGTTTGGGTCGGACCAGTGGCCCGTGACGATGACCCGCGCGAAGCTTCTCGCGATCAATCCGCTCACCGTGCCGATCGCCCTCGACCTCCCGCAATGGTCGAACGAGGCGGACAAGACCCTCGAGTGGATCCCCAAGACGGCGCTCCCCGCGGCGATCCTGAGCTTCAACGGCAACAAGGTCAAGAACGCGCTTGCCACCCTCGAAGCGACGCCAAGCGCTCAGACGTTGAGTCTGGCGATGCAGGCGGTCTTCAATGCCAGCAACGACGCCTCCAATCCGGCCGCGCCCTGTCCATACTTGTGGCGGAAGACGCCCCCCGATTACAACGCGTGCTTCAGCCTCCACACGTATGCGTCGAGTCTCGGCGCGGCGTACATGATTCGTCGCGGTCTCACCGGCTTTGTCGATCAGCGGGTGCATAACATCTGGTGGGAGACGGGCTTCACGGCTCACCTCAGTCGCCAGGCGGTGGGGCCCCTCCAGGTGCCTGAGGCTCGGGCCGCTGCGGAACGATGGTTCTACCTCGGTTGGATGTTCGATCCGGTCCATGTACAGGCGATCTATACGACCGGCCTCCTCCGCGAGCGCCAGCGGAATCGGCTGGCGACCTTTGTCGCGGCGCGGAGTCTAGTGGCTCGGCTGCCTGGTGTGTTTGACGAGGACGTGAATCCGTACGTCGACTTCGCGGAGGTCGCGCTTTCGACGCCGGACAATTGGGCCGTCAATACTGGGACCTTTGCGCTCAACGAGCTCCGGCGCCGACTTCAGGCCGGCGATCGTCCGCCCAAGGGCACAGTCGCCAACGAGGCAAAGGCTCATTTGAATGCGGGCATGGCCGCCCTGGCGCGCAAAATCGGCAAACTGCCGCTGGCACCGCTCCAGACGTTGGCGAATCAAGTGATCGTGCTGGTGGGCCAGACCGGTGGAGGTGGGGGCCCTCTGCC
>JBDTOH010000394.1:0-5705 GCA_039933355.1 Gemmatimonadota bacterium
CGGCGGCCTATCAAAGACTGGACCTGACCGAATGAGATGGAAAAGCTTGGCACTCGGAGTCGCGGGCCTGTGGGCGTGCCGTTCGGCGTCCGACGCGCTCGTCGGCCACGGTACGATCGAAGTGACCGAAGTTCACATGGCGTCGATGGTGGCGGCGCGGGTCGTCAGCGTCCGAGTGGACGAGGGCAGCCAGGTCCGCAAAGGCGACACCCTCGCGACGCTCACGCAGACCGACCTTCCGGCTTCGATCGCCGCGCAAGAGGCCCGGGTGGCAACCGCCGCGGCCAATCTGCGCGACCTCGAGGCGGGCGCTCGCCCGCAGGAGCTCCACCGAGCGCAGGCGGAGCGCGACATGGCGGCTGCCGAGGCGGAGCGAGCGGCCCGCGATCTCGAGCGAATCCGCGCACTGGCGGTGCGGGACGTGGTCGGCGAGCAGCAGCTCGACCAGGCCGTGCTGGCGGCGCGGATGGCCGACGAGCAGCACCGCGCGTCCGAGCAGTCGCTCGCGCTGCTGGCGGCCGGAGCCCGGGCCGAGCGAGTCGTGGCGGCGCGGGCGGACGTCGCGGCTGCCCGCTCCACCCTCGAGATGTACCAGGCCCGAGCCAGCGACCTCGTGCTGGTCGCACCGGTGGACGGACAGGTGCTGGCCCGGTTCGCCGATCCGGGCGAGGTGCTCGGGCCTAACGTCGCCGCGCTCACCGTGGGTGAGACGACCCGGCCCTACGTGCGGGTCTTCGTCCGGGCCGACGCGGTCGCTCGGCTCGCCGTCGGCGACAGCGCAACGATCACGATCGACGCCGGACCGCCGATCGAGTATCGCGGCCGGATCGCGGCGATCAACCCGAAGAGCGAGTTCACGCCCCGCGTTGCGCTCACCGAGAACGAGCGGGCGGACCTCATGTTCGGCGTGAAGGTGGAGATCACCAAGCCGGACCCGAAGCTGCATCCCGGGTTATGGGTGACCGTTCGCTTCGAGCCGGGCGGGGCGGACGGACGGACGGCCGCGCAGTGACGGCGGAAGCCGGCATCGTCACCCAGGGTCTCCGGAAGGTCTTCGGCGACCGGGTCGCGGTCGAAGGGCTCGACCTCGAGGTCCGCCGGGGCGAGGTGTTCGGATTGCTCGGGCCTAACGGCTCGGGAAAGACCACGACGATCCGGATGCTGACAGGGTTGATGGAGCCGACCGCCGGCTCCGCCTTCGTGGTCGGGATCGACGTCGTGAAGAACCCCGAGGCGGTCCGCCGTCGGATCGGATACATGTCGCAGCGGTACGGCCTCTACGACGATCTCACCGTGGCGGAGAATCTCGACTTCTACGCGGGCGTCTACGGCCTGGCCGGCGAGGAGCGGCGGACCCGGCTGGCCGAGCTGATGAAGGAGTATGGGCTCGCCGAGCGGGCCAATCAGCTCGCCGGCACGCTGAGCGGCGGCTGGAAGCAGCGGCTCGCGCTCGCCTGCGCGACGGCCCACCGGCCCGACCTCATCTTCCTCGACGAGCCGACCGCCGGCGTCGATCCGGCCGCGCGGCGGAAGTTCTGGAAGCTGATCCACGAGCGGGCGGCCCAGGGGACGACCGTCCTGGTGACGACCCACTATATGGACGAGGCCGCGCTCTGCGACCGGCTGGCGTTTCTCTCTCGCGGACACCTGATCGCGATCGGGACGCCGGCCGAGATCACGGCGCGATTCGGGCAGGCCAGCATCGAGGACGTGTTCGTCTCGCTCCAGCTCCAGGACGAGGCGGCGCACCCATGAGCTGGACCCTTCGGGTCCGCCGGTGGCCGCTCTGGCCGATGCTCCGCAAGGAGTTCATCCAGATGCGGCGCGACCGGTTCACGTTAGGCATGATGATCGGAACGCCGGCGATCCAGCTCGCGCTGTTCGGCTACGCGATCCAGACCGAAGTCCGCCACCTGCCGACGCTCGTGCTCGACGAGTCCCACAGCTCGGAGAGCCGCGCGCTGCTCAAGACGTTCGAGAACACGACCAACTTCGACCTGATCGGCGAAGTCCCGACCCGGGTCGCCCTCACGGACGCCATCGCGCTCGGGCGAGCCCGCGCGGGCATCGTGATCCCGCCGGAGTTCAGCCGCGACCTGGCTCGGCAGCAGCACGTCGAGGTCCAGGTGCTGATCGACGCATCGGACCCGATGGCATCGACCGGCGCGATCAACGCCGCTGCCGTCGCCGGCGCGAGCTACTCGCGGACGCTGGCGCCGCCCGTCGCCGGGAACACCGCCGGCGTCGACGTCCGAATCCGCCCGCTCTATAACCCGGGCCTCAGGACCGCCGTGAACATCGTCCCCGGCATCATCGGAATCCTCCTGTCGATGACGATGGTCATCATCGCGAGCCTGGCGGTGGTCCGCGAGCGCGAGCGCGGCACATTGGAGCAGCTCATCGTCACGCCGATCGGGAAGACCAGCTTGATGCTCGGCAAGATCCTGCCGTTCGTCGTGGTGGGGTACGTCCAGATCACGGTGATCCTCGTGCTCGGCCGGGTTCTCTTCCGCGTGCCGATGATCGGGAGCCTGGCCCAGCTCTACGTCGTCGCCTTTCCATTCATCCTGGCGAATCTCGGCCTCGGCATCTTCCTCTCGACCCTGGTGACCAATCAGGCTCAGGCAATGCAGCTCGGGTTTCTCACGCTGCTCCCCAACATCCTCCTCTCCGGTTTCATGTTCCCGCGCGAAGCGATGCCGGCGCCGGCACAGTGGGTGGGCGCGGCGCTGCCGCTGACGTACTTCCTGAAGGTCCTGCGCGGGATCCTTCTCAAGGGAGCAGGGTTAGGCGGCCTGTGGCGGGAGGGATTGGCGCTGGTCGGGTTTTCGGTGGGGCTGGTTGCGTTGAGTGTGTGGAAGTTTCGCAAGCAATTGGAGTAAGGGAGAAGGGACGGTAAGACGGTAAGACGGTAAGACGGTAAGACGGTAAGACGGTAAGACGGTAAGACGGGTGGAGAAGCTCGACTACTGGCGACTGGTTCGCAACCGTGGATCAACGGACTGAGCGAGCCTCCATAGAAGCCGGCCGGTCGAGTCGCGCCGAGCGTCGAGCGCGGCATATTCCTCGGTCGATAGATAGCCAAGATCGCGGGCCAAGTGGAGCAGGCACGTCAGCTCTCCAAGAGATCCGAGGCAGATGTCGAGGTACCTTCGGAACTCGCGGCGACCCCGCTTGCTGACCCCTTCAACGAGATTTGCGACGATCGATACGGCTGCCCGCCGAGTCTGCGAGGTTAGACCAAATTGCTCTGCTTTTGGCCAACCCCGACTTGTCTGGTACACCTCGAGCACAAGTGCATGAGCATGTTGCCAAGCCACGAGCCGTTCGTAGTGTGCCATCCGTGGAAAGCTATTCGACGGCGACATCATCGAATAGCCATTTTTCGCCAGGCGATGCTCAAACAACCGCGTCCCCCGCCTGACCGCGAAGCCGCATACCGCCCTACCGCCCTACCGCCCTACCGTCTTACCGTCTTACCGTCGTACCGTCGTACCGCCGTAACTTGCCGCCCTGCCGCCTTGCCGCCTTCTTTCCCCCATGGATCTCGGAACCTTCATCGCCGCCCTCGTGACTATCGGCGGCGGCGCGCTTTCGCACCGGATCACCAACGCCCTCGCGATCGCCATGTTGTTTCGGCCCCACGAACCGGTCAAGGTCGGGCCGTTCTCGTTTCAAGGGGCGATCCCGAAGAACAAGGCGCGGCTCGCGAAAAGCGTCGCCAAGACCGTGGGCGAGCGGCTTCTTACCGCCGATGATCTGACCAAGCAGTTAGGCACGCCCGCCATCCGGAGCGCTTTCACCGAGTCGATCGAGCGAGCGCTCCGAAGCGCCCTCGCGCGCGACTACGGGTCGGTCCGGACCGAGCTCGGCCCCGCCGCCATCACGACGTTGGAGGAGCTTGCCGGCCAGCTCGGGCAGCGGCTCGCGGCCGCCATCGCGTCCTACGCCGCGTCACCCGATTTCGACCTGCTCGTCGCGGACTGGCACCGTCAGCTCCGCGAGCGTCTCGGCGAGCGCCCGGTCGGCGACGTCCTGACGCCCGCCCGCCGCGAAGCGGTCACCCGCCTCGTGGGCGAATGGGTTCAATCGGTCACGGGAGGTGCCGGGCTCGAGGGCACGCTCCGCGGCTGGGTCGCCGAGCAGCTCCAGAAGCTCGAGGAAGACGACCGCCCGCTGATCGACCGGCTGCCTCCAGGTCTCCTGACGCCGATCGAACAGGCGATCGCGGACGCGCTCCCGGCCGCGCTCGACAAGCTGGGCGACATGCTCTCCGACCCCGAGGCCAAGTCGACGATCCGGCTCGCCCTCCGCGAGGCGTTCGACGGCGCCGCTCGGGCGATGCTGATCCACGAGCGCCTGCTGGCGAAGCTGGTCGTCAACGACAAGACGTTGGAGCGGCTGGTGGACGGATTCGAGAAGGAAGGGTTCGACCGGCTGGCCGCCGCGGTGACCACGCCCGAGATGCGGGCCCGGGTGGCGACCGCGGTCCACGACGGCCTGGAGTCGCTGCTGACGGAGCCGCTCGGCGCGCGGCTCAAGCGCCTAACGGCTGACCGCCACGCCGCGCTCGAAGCGGTGCTCTCGGATTGGCTGATCTCGGCGGCGCGGAGCGATTCGACCAAGGCCGCGCTCAGTCAGGGCCTCGAGCAGGTGCTCGACGCGGCCGGCCGGCTGACGTGGGACCGGCTGCTGGCATCGCTCCCGCCCGAGCAGATCGCCCTCTTTCTCAGGGAAGCCATCGCCGGGAGGCGCGGGCAGCAGTGGCTCGAGACGACCGCCGCTACCGTCTCGATCGGTCTCCTCGACCGGCCGATCGGGCGGCCGGGCAATCTGGTGAAAACCGATCAGACCGCTCGCCTGGCGGCGGCGGCTTCGGACACGGCCTGGACCTGGGTCCAAGCCGAGCTGCCGACGGTGATCGGGCGGCTCAACGTGCCGGAGATGGTCGAGCAGAAGATCATGGGATTCTCCACCCAGCTGCTGGAGGACATCATCCGCAAGGTGGCCGAGCGCGAGCTCAAGCTGATCATCCGGCTCGGCTGGTTGTTAGGCGGGATCGTCGGGTTGATGACGTTCCTGATCAACCAGTTGGCGACCCGGCTCCACTAGGACCCGGCGCGGACCTCGGGGAGCCGGGCCCACCGGTCCCAGGCGTTAGGTGCGCGGACGACCCTGACGCCGGAGCGGCCGCCGACCTGGACCGCGGCGACGTCGGTCCGGTAGCCCTGCCGGGCCCGCTCGGAGAGACGGGCCGCGGGCCCCGTTTGGAAGCGCCGCGCCGAGGTCGAGTCGTCCCACACGCTGTACCAGACGAGAGCCGGTCCGCCGCTCGTCCGGTAGACCCGGAACCGATCGCCGCCCCAGCCGGGCGCAAGATCGTTCAGCACTTCCCCCCCGCCCCGCATCACCGTCGTAAAGATCTGGGTCTCGAGCTCGCCGAACGTGTCCTCGTAGATGACCCCATCCTTGGGCTCGACGAAGGTGAGATCGACCGGGCCGTCGCCGCGAGCGTAGCGATCCGGGTGGAGGATCTGCTCGGTCGATTGAGGCAGCTCGGCGACGGTCGGGAGCGGCGCCGACTTGTTGAGCGCCCACCACCGCATGAACTCCGCGCCGCCGAGATACGGGAAGATCAGACCTTCGCGGAGAATGAGCGGCGCCGAGGCAAACACTTTCATCGAGGTCTGCGACGACTTGACCTG
>JBDTOH010000395.1:0-5702 GCA_039933355.1 Gemmatimonadota bacterium
ACCCGCCTCGGGGACCGCAACGACATCGAGATCCAGCGGGTGTTCGAGCTCGCGGGAGTCGGCACGGCTCAGCTCTCCGATGCCAAACACGACATCGCAAGACACTTCAGCGAAGACACGGAGATCGCGCTCTACCGCTCGACCGGCGAGCTTCGGGCGCGGGCGATCGCGTTGCTCGAAGACGGCGAAGGACGCGCCGCCATGGCCGGCGCCGCGCGGGCCCGCGCCCTCAAAGAGCATACCTGGCGCCATCGGCTCGACGAGATGCTTTCGGTGACGATTCGATGAAGGTCTCGGGCTTCACGATCGTCCGCAACGCCGTCGCGCTCGACTTCCCGATCGTCGAGAGTATCCGGTCCATCCTTCCAATCTGCGACGAGGTCGTGGTCAACGCCGGACGCTCGGACGATGGTACGCTCGCGCTGATCCGGACCATCGCCGACCCCAAGGTGCGGATCCTCGAGACCGAGTGGGACATGAGCCGGGGCGAGTCGGTCCTGCGGGATGAGACCCGCCGGGCCATGGAAGCCTGTCGCTATCCGTGGGGGGTCTACATCCAGGCCGATGAGGTGCTCCATGAGACCGGCGCCGGGGAGCTGCGCCGGACGATCGAGTCCGTCGCCGAGGATCCGGCCGTCGAAGGCGTCGCCGTTAGGTATCGGCACCTCTTCGGCGATCCCTCGACCGAGGCGGTGAGCCGCAAGTGGTACCGGCGGGAGGTGCGGGCGGTCCGGCTCGAGCCGGCCTACGGCGTTCATCCGTTCCGCGACGCCCAAGGGTTTCGAGTCGGCCCGGCCGATCGGAAGATCCGCGCCCGGCTGTCGAACGCCGAGATGTTCCATTATGGATATGTCCGCGCCGGGTTCGCACTTCGGGGGAGAGTGGCCGCCGATCGGGCCCTCTACCCCGCCCGCGACCAGCCTGAAGGCGACCGGGCGGTCCTCCACTGGTTTCCCGGGCTGCGGCCGTTCCGCGGGACGCACCCGGCCGTCGCCCGCGAGTGGCTGGCGGCCCGCGCGAACGATCCCGATCGGCGGGTGACCCCGCGGGCGTTTCGGCTCGCGCATCTCCGCATCTATCTGTCGAATCTGTTCGAGCGGCTCACGGGGCTCAGGCCGTTCGAGTTTCGCAACTATGAGCTGGTTTGAGAGAGCCCGGTGCGTCTCCGCTGGTTCGCTCCCAATCGTTTCTGCACCCTCGTGGTGCCGGCGCTCGAGCGCGCAGGGCACCGCGTGGCGCTCGAAGGGGACGAACGCCCGGATCTCGTCGTCGCCATGGACGGCCAGCTCGCCGTTCCTGCGTTCGAGCTGGCTCGGCGCCATCGGCGGCCGCTCCTGCTCTATCTCTGGGATCTCCCTCCATGGCGGTTAGGCACCGGGCAGCCGGACGTCGTGTTTCAGTTAGGCGGGCGAGTCCGGCGCGTGCCACGGGTGGTCGGCGGCTACCGCGAGCGCTCCGGGTTTTACAGCCGGCTCCGGTTCATCGCCCGCCGGGCCGAATGGGTCTGGGCTCCTTCGACGCTCAGCGTCGACGACCTCAGCCGTCGCTTCGGGGTCACGGCCGAGCTGGTGCCGTACTGCTACGACTCGGATCGGTTCCACCCGTCGCCCTGGGCGGCCTCGAGGCCGGCTCGGCTGGTCTCGATCTCGCGTCTCACGCCGCACAAAAACCACGCGGCCGTGATTCGGGCCGCGGCCGGATTCTCGCCTCGATGTCCCGTTCATGTGATCGGCGAGGGGGCCGAAGGCGCGGCGCTCCGGTCGCTGGCTGCGTCGCTCGCCGTCCCGCTCAAGCTCGATGACGGCGGTGTCGGCGATGCGACGGTGAACGACGCCTATCGGGCCGCCACCGTCGTCGTCGCGCCGAGCCGGTTCGAGGGATTCGGGCTCACGCCGATGGAGGCCGTAGCGTCCGGCCGGCCGGCGGTCGCGTCCGACATTCCTCCGCATCGCGAGCACATCGGCGGCGCGGCCGCCTACTTCGAGCTCGAGAGCGACGCGAGCCTCCACGAAGCGATCGGCCGCGCGATCGCCAAAGGACCGGTCGATCCCGGGCTGATCGGCCACCTGACAATCGAGGCCGCCGCGGCCCGCTTCCTGTCGCGCCTGGAGACGATCGAGCATGCGCTCTGAGCTGCTCCTGACGCTCGACTTTCCCCCGATGGGTGGCGGGATCGCGCGGTGGATGGCGGAGCTGGCCCGCCGCTATCCGGCCGGCGAGCTGGTGGTGTCGACCGCTCGAGCTGAGGCCGGGGGTGTCCCGGCGGCGTCCGCTCCGGGGTCCCGCGCGACCGACGAGTCGTTAGGCGGGGCGGTCGTGGACCGGCTCGACGTCGCTCCCCGACGGCTCCGCTCGCTTCCCGGGCTGATCCGGTGGTCCTACCGGGCGTCATGGCTCGTGTCGCGGTACCATCCCTCGTTCGTGTGGTGCGGCCAGCTCCGGCCTGCCGCCTATCCCGCCAACTGGCTCCACCGCCTCCGCGGCGTCCCCTACGGCATCCTGCTCCACGGCGGCGATCTCCTGACGCTCGGCCGCAACATCAATCGCTCCCGCGTCAAGCGGCGGGTCGCGAAAGCGCTCGTGGGCGGGGCGGCCGTGCTCGTCGCCAACAGCGAGTACACGGCCTCGCTCGCCTCGGAAGTCGTCCGGGACCTAACGCTCGAGCGGCCCGAGGGCTGGATCCGGGTTGTGCCCCTCGGCACCGATCCCGATCGGTTCCGTCCCGGGATCGATGCCGAACCGTTCCGAATCCGCCATGGCCTTCCGGAGGGGCGATGGCTCCTGACCGTCGCACGGCTGGTGCCCCACAAAGGGGTCGACGTGGTGCTCCGCGCCATGGCGGCGCTCCGGCAGCGGTTTCCCGACCTCCGATATGCGGTGGTGGGCCACGGCAGCTACCGGGACGATCTCGTAACGCTGCGGGCCCGGCTCGGGCTCACCGACCGGGTCTTCTTTCTCGCAGACGTCGTCGACGACGAGCTGCCCGCGTGTTACAACCTGGCGGATGTGTACGTCGGAGTGTCGCGGCGGGCCGGGGCCGATGTCGAAGGCTTTGGGATTTCGCTGGTCGAGGCGAGTGCCTCCGGAAAGCCGGTGATCGCGGGGACGGGCGGCGGTATGGCCGGTGCCGTCCGGGACGGTGAGACCGGGCTGCTCATAGACGGCGAGGATCCTCACGCGGTCGCGGAGGCGGTGCGGGGGCTGCTCGAGAATCCGGCGCGGGCTCGCGGGCTCGGCCTTGCGGGCCGGGAGTGGGTCGAGCGGTTCTACAATTGGGAACGGGTCGTCTCGGACCTTCGGGCGATCAGCGAACCGCTCGGGCGGCGTTGACCGCGGAGATCGCGCCGGTGGGACAGGCCGAGACGATCCGCTCGCCTAACGGTGACCACCGCTGGTGCACGCTGTGAACCCGGGCTTTGCCGCCCGGTCCCCACTCGAACATCCCGGGCGCTTGCGCCACGCACACCCCGCAACCGACGCATCGGATCGGGTCGATCGAAAGCTCGACCTGGTGCTGCGGGTGAATTCCGGGTGGGAGCCGGTCCAGCGTCGTCGGCAGCCGGTCGAGCGCCTGATTCATCGCGCGGTAACCCTCCGCGACGAGGAAGGGCGTTCGGTTGAAGGCGAACATCGAGATCCGCTCGACCTTGGGTCGGACGAGGACGATCGGCGGAGTCTCCCAGTCGCGCAGCAGCTCCTCGGAGAGGGTCCGCATCACGATCTCGAGCCCTCGCGTGTACGTCGCCGCGAAGCCGTGCCGCTCGACCCCGAGCCGAATTGCCCCTGCGCCGCCTACATCCACCGCGATGATCGGCCCGGTGCTCAGGACCAGGGCCGCCCGGACCGGGAGATTCTCGATGACCGCGCCGTCAACGCAGACATGCCCGTTGATCACTCGAGGCGGCCAGATCCCCGGCAGCGCGCACGACGCGAAGACCGCGTCGGCGACCCGTGCGTCCTTGAGCCCGGGCAGCCCCCATAAGAGCTGTTGGCCGGTATTGAGATCCACGGTGTTCACCACCAGCCGCCGAGGCAGCGCATCGAACGTCGTGTCGCCCACGAGCGAGTGAATCAGCGCGTCGAGCGGCTCCGGCCGGTACACCGCGGGGGCCAGCATCCGCTTGAGCGCCATATCGAGGTGCGCAATCCGAAAGACGTCCTGGCGCCGGATCGCCAGGGCCCGCTCCTCCATCTCGTCGATCGGCATTCCGGTGGCCCAGGCCCCGGCGATCAGTCCGCCGATGCTGCAACCGACTACCGCTTCCGGCACCAAACCGTTCTCCTCGAGCGCACGGAGCACACCGATATGGGCCAGGCCCTTGAGCCCGCCGCCACCGAGCACCAGACTGAATTGAGGCGAGGGCGTCATGCAGCGCATATTACCGGCGGAAGCTCCGAGGAGCGAGGGGCGGGTAGCCGATCAGGGGGGCGACGAGTGGCTGACACGATTGATCCTGCAATCCCCGACCGCCGCCGTCCGGCGTCGCTTGAACCCGCGGCCGCGCGCTCCGCCCCGTACGACGTTTCGGCGCTCCGCGCGAGCGAGTTTCCCTGGGCCGACCGCGCGATCTTCATGAACCACGCCAGCCTTGGCCCGATTCCCGAGCGGGCCCGCCTCGCGCTGCATCGCTACAATGATGCTCGCGCCGCCGCGTACCGGATCACCGGGGAGCACCTGAACGAGGTCCTCGCCACCAGCCGGATCTTGGCTGCGCGACTGATCAACGCGGAGCCGGCCGAGATCGCGCTCACGACCAACACCAGCTACGGTCTTCAGCTCGCCGCTCGCATGCTTGGCCTCCGCTCCGGCGATATCGTGCTGGCGCCCGACCAGGAGTTTCCTGCCAACGTCTATCCCTGGATGTTCCTCGATCGTCTAGGGGTGAGGCTCGAGCTGGTCCCGCTCACCGCTCAGGGATGGCCCGACGAAAGTCGCCTGATGGAGCGGATGGCTGATCCTCGGGTCAAAGTGCTGGCGATCTCCTTCGTCCAGTTCCACACCGGTCACCGGGCCAACCTCGCCGCGCTCTCGCGAGCCGCGCGCGACACGCAGACGTACCTGGTTGTCGACGCTATTCAGGGGCTCGGCCAGATCCCGTTCGATGTGAATGCCGCTCCGGTCGATATCCTGTCGTGCGGCGCGCAGAAGTGGCTCCTGTCGCCCTGGGGCTCGGGCTTCACGTACGTGCGGCGTGAGCTGATCGAGCGGCTCGAGCCGACGTTCCCTGGATGGACCGCGTTCGCGGGAACCGACGACTATACGACGCTGGTGCAGTACCCGCGGACGTTCTGGTCCGACGCCCGCCGGTTCGAGCTCATCACGCTGCCGTTCCAGGACTTCGTGGGAATGAACGAGGCACTCGGCTTGCTCCACGAGCTGTCGATCGAGGCGATCGAGGTCCATCTGTCCCGGATCAACCAGCCCGTGATCGATTGGGCTCTGCGCCGGGGAATCCCCCTCGCCTCTCCAACGGGAGCGAGCGGTTCGGGCATCGTATGCCTTCGAGTGCCGTCGCCGGATCGGGTCATGGCGGGCCTCGTGGAAGGCGGCGTGGTGGCGAGCTATCGGGAGGGCGCCGTCCGGCTCAGCCCTCATTGCTACAACACGATCGAGGAGATGGAACGGGTGGTCCGGCTCCTCGACCGTCACACCGGGTGATTCGAATGACAACTCTCGCGGATTCGCTGAAGCAGGGCTACGG
>JBDTOH010000396.1:0-5687 GCA_039933355.1 Gemmatimonadota bacterium
GGGCCCATTCCGGGTCCGCCGCCGCCGTGCGGGATGCAGAAGGTCTTGTGGAGATTCAGGTGGCAGACGTCGGCGCCGATATCCCCGGGACGGGTAAGGCCCACCTGGGCGTTCATGTTGGCGCCGTCCATATATACCTGGCCGCCGTACTGGTGGACCGTATCGCAGATCTCCTTGATGCCATCCTCGAACACGCCATGGGTCGAGGGATAGGTCACCATCAGGGCGGCGAGCTTGTCCCGGTGTTTTTCCGCCTGCGTCTTCAAGTCGGCGATATCGATGTTGCCCTGCGAATCGGTCTTCACGACGACGACCGAGAGACCCGCCATCACGGCGCTCGCCGGGTTGGTCCCGTGCGCCGACTGCGGAATCAGGCAGACGCTGCGGCTGCCGTCGCCCCGCGCCTGGTGGTAGGCCCGGATGACGAGCAGACCGGCGTATTCGCCCTGCGAGCCGGCGTTAGGTTGCAGCGAGACCCCGGCAAAGCCGGTGATTTCAGCGAGCCACGCCTCGAGGTCCGCGAAGAGCGCGAGATATCCGCTCACCTGATCGAGCGGAGCGAACGGATGGATCGCGCCGAACTCGGGCCAGCTGACCGGGATCATCTCAGTCGTGGCGTTGAGCTTCATGGTGCAGGAGCCGAGCGGGATCATCGCGGTCGTGAGGGAGAGATCCCGCGCCTCGAGCCGGCGAATGTAGCGGAGCATCTCGGTCTCCGAGTGATATCGGCGGAAGACCGGATGGGTCAAGTACGGCGTGGTGCGGCGGATCGGCGCGGGGATGACATCCGTCAGCTCCTTCGCCAAATCGCCGATCACGGGAGGCGCATTGTTCTGAGAGAAGATCTCGATCAGGTCGGCGAGGTCTTCCATCGTGGCCGTCTCGTCGAGCGCGATCCCGATCCGGGTGGCCGAGATCGGGCGGAGGTTGATGCGCCGCCGGTGCGCGGCCGCGTGAACCCGCTCGGCGGCCCCCGGCTCGACCTCGACCGCGATCGTATCGAAGAAGGCGCCATGGGCTAGCCGGAGCCCGAGCCGCTCGAGCGCGCGGGCCAGCAGTCTCGTGAGAAAGTGGGTCCGCTCGGCGATCTCCTTGATCCCGTCCGGGCCGTGATAGACCGCATACATCGAGGCGATCACGGCGAGGAGCACCTGCGCGGTGCACACGTTGCTCGTCGCCTTCTCGCGGCGGATGTGCTGCTCCCGGGTCTGGAGCGCCATCCGGAGGGCCGGCCGGCCGTCACGGTCCTTGGAGACGCCGATGATCCGGCCCGGCATGTGCCGCTTGTGGGCGTCCTTGCAGGAGAAGAAACCGGCGTGGGGCCCGCCGAAGCCTAACGGCACACCAAATCGCTGCGAGTTGCCGACGGCGATATCGGCGCCCCAGCTGCCGGGCGACGCGAGGAGCGCGAGTGCGAGCAAGTCGGTCGCGACCGTGACGAGGCCTTTGGCGACGTGGCACCGCTCGACCACGGGAGCGTAGTCGACGACCTGGCCCTCGGTACCGGGATACTGGAGCAGACAGCCGATCGTGCCCGCCCCAAAGGCGAATTGGGCCGGGTCCGCGACGGTCACGGTTATGCCTCGAGCGGCCGCCCTCGTCTTCACCACGGCGATGGTCTGCGGGTGGCACGCCGTGTCGACATAGAAGATGGGCGTCGAAGCGGGGGCAACGACGGCGAGCGCGAGCGACATCGCTTCCGCTGCGGCGGTGCTCTCATCGAGAAGGGATGCGTTGGCGACCTCGAGACCCGTGAGGTCCGCGACGACGGTCTGGAAGTTGAGCAACGCCTCGAGCCGTCCCTGGGCAATCTCCGGCTGATAGGGGGTGTAGGCGGTATACCAGCCGGGGTTCTCGAAGATGTTCCGGTGGATGACCGTGGGCGTGAATGTGTTCGAGTAGCCCATGCCGATGAACGACCGAAATACGTCATTCTTCTTGGCGTGTCCGGCCAGCTCAGCGAGGGCGGCCCGCTCAGAAATCGAGTCCGGGAGCGCGAGCGGCCGTCGGAGCCGGATCGCCGGCGGCACCAGAGTATCGATCAGCGAGTCGAGGGTCGGAAAGCCGAGGACGCCGAGCATGGCGGCCACATCGGGATCGCGGGGACCCACGTGACGCGAAACGAACGATCCTACCGATATATCCGTCATGGCAAAGGAGTGACTCCGTGGAAGACGGTCCTGGTGAAAATACGGGTGCCCCGGAGTCCCTGACCCCGGGGCACGCACTGTCGACGCCTGCTCACCGTGCCGTTAGGCGCCGATGTGGCTTCGATACGCGGCCGGCGTCATGAGACCGTCGAGCTCGCCCGGGTTGTCCACTTTGAGGCGAATCATCCAACCGTCGTCGTACGGGGCCCGGTTTACGACGGCCGGATCCGCGTCGAGCGCCGCGTTGGTCTCGAGCACCTCCCCGGCGACGGGGCTGAACAGATCCGAGACCGCCTTGACCGCCTCGATCGTGCCGAACGGCTGATGCGCGGTGAACTTGGCGCCGGTCTTGGGCAGGTTCACGAAGACGATGTCACCCAACTCGCCTTGGGCGTAGTCCGTGATGCCGATCACGACAACCGAAGGGTCGCCGGTCGCCTTCACGTACTCATGATCCGCGGTATAGCGGAGATTGTCGGGGACGTTGGCCACTGCTCGAATTTCCTCGGGGAAGACCGCGTAGAGGATACCCGGATGCTTGGGGTGGGTCAAGGAAGGCGGCAAGACGGGTAGACGGCAGGACGGCAAGGCGATAGGACAGTAAGACGGTAGGTCAGCGGGCTAGCGTTTCCAAGGATGTCCACACCCGTTTGGCGGCTTCGCGGAGGGATATGAGATCGCTCGTGTTCTCGATGATGAACCGGCTCCGAGCCCGTTTTGCCTCGCTCGGCAGCTGGGCGTCGATCATGGCTTGAGCTTCCCAGTGCGACAGACCGCGGGAATCCATGATGCGCTGGCGGCGGACCGGTTCGGGCGCGTCGACCAGGACCACGGCGTCGAATGCCGAAGGGTCGCCGGACTCGAACAGGAGCGGGATGTCGCTGACCGCGATCCGCGCGCCGGCCTGGGCGGCCGCGTCGAGCTGGCGCGCCCGCTCCTCCTCCACCGCGGGATGGACGATCCCATTGAGCTGATCGAGCGCGTCGGCATCGTGGAATACGAGGGTCCGAAGTGCCTTGCGATCGAGCTCACCGTCCGGCGCCATCACGCCGGGCCCGAACCGCTCGACGATCCGGTCGAAGACCGGTGTGCCGGGTCGTTGCAGATCGCGCACGATCCGGTCCGCGTCGACGATCACAGCCCCGAGCTCCCGGAAATAGTCGGCGACGGCGGATTTGCCGGAGGCGATGTTACCGGTTAGGGCGACGTTGAGCATCGGAAATCGGAAATCGGAAATCGGAAATCGGACATCGGAAGTCGGAAATCGGACATCGGACATCGGAAGTCGGAAGCCGGCAATCAGGGTCGGAATGCGGAACGGACGAAAACCGGCTGGTGGCCGTTGGCTGCCCATCGGCGCCGCTATGCCCGCCTTCCGATTTCCGCCTTCCGATTTCCGATTTCGAGCTGATCCTCGTCCTTCGTCGGTACCACATGGCATTTCCGGCACCGCGCCTCATACGACTCGCTCCCGCCCACCATGATCGTGGGCGAGTCATAACTCGCCGGGCGGCCGTCGATGAGGCGCTGGTTGCGGCAGGCGAGGTCGCCGCAGACGACGCAGATGGCTTGGAGCTTGTCGACCTGTTCGGCGACCGCCATCAGGGCGCCCATCGGGCCGAACGGCTCGCCCCGAAAGTCCGTGTCGGTGCCGGCGAGCATGATCCGAGCGCCGCGGCTCGCCAGCGTGGTGACGACCTTGACGATGCCCTCGTCGAGAAACTGCGCCTCATCGATCGCGATCACCTGCGCGTCCGGGTCGACCTTCCGGAAGATCTCGGCCGAGCTGTCGACGGGCACCGCCTCGACCGCGGCTCCATCGTGGGTCGAGACCCGAAACACGCCGCCGTAGCGGTCGTCCAGGTGCGACTTGAAGACCTGAACGCGCTTCTTTGCGATGAGCGCGCGCCGAATCCGGCGAATCAGCTCCTCGCTCTTGCCGCTGAACATCACGCCGGAGATCACCTCGATCGTGCCGGTGCGACCGCTTAGAAGCATTGAGCGCTCTCCAGCAGCGTAAGAGAGTGAGTGGCTGACGACGTTACTTCGCGGGGCGCCCACGGTCAATGCGCGCGGCCAGACGCCGCTGCCCGATCGATCGGCCGGCGAGCGCCTCGACCACCTTCTTCGCGTCGTTCTCGCTCGTACACTCGATCAGGGTGAAGGTCTCGCGCACATCGATCCGGCCCACCCGGTTCCGGTCCCAGGCGTGCTCCCGATTGAGAAGCGCGGTGAAGTCGTTATTGGTTGCCTGATCCTTGCGTCCGGCGCTGACCCACACTCGGGCCTTGGGTCCATCGGTCGCCGGCACCTGAGCGGCCGGTGCTGCCGCGCGTCTTGCCGCGGTCCAGAGCCCGTGGAGCGCAGCTGCCACCGCGACCGGATCGTATCGCTCGAAGAGCGGAGTCAGCACAGCAAGGCCCACTCGGTCCGGACCGGAGATGAGCGCGGCCCGAATCGCGGTACGGTCCTGCGCCCGCTTTTCATCTTCGATGTCGAGTGTGTCCGAGAGCACGAGCGGGCGGGGCGAGCCGACCCATTGGCGGACGTATCCGTCGGCTCCGGGGGGCACGAGGAGAATGAGATCGACGCCACCGGCGACCTGGGCGAGCTGCGCCGGTGTGGGAAGATCGACGCAGATCACGGTGCCGGCTGCAGGCAGCTCGCCGTCGGCGGCGAGCACGATGCTTGGATTCCAGGACTCGAGCGCGCCGGCCAGCTCGGAATGAAGGCTCGTGTCTGCGGTCCAGACCGTGAGCGGGCTCGGGTCGACGAGCTCGATCACCCGCGCGACCGTCGTCACCCGATCGCGCCAAGAGGTGCTCACGAAACGCGCGGTGCCGATGGCGGGTGCGACGACGGTGTTCGCGGCGAGCGGCCCCAAGATCGGCGCCTTCCACGCGAAGCGCTCGACCAGCGGAGCGGTCGCGGCCGGGTCGGCGGTGACAATAATCCGCTGTGCGTCCTTGTTGAGCTCGGAGGTGATCGCGAGCTCGAGCTCCGGCAGGAGCCACCGCTCGGGCCAGACCAGCATGATCGCGCTGAGGGCCGCCGGTTGAACCACACCGCGGCGCAGCAGCTCGGCGATCAGGCCCGGAGTGCCCAGCAGCACTTGGCACTGGCCGGATGTGAGATGACGGGTGGCACGGGCGGGGCCGCGAGCTGCAACGACTCGCGCCGCTGAAGGTCCGAAAGACCCCGTGACCCGGCTCCATGGCTCGAACGCCTCCTCAGGCACAATCACGACGGCCGCGAGGTCGGGAATCGGCTCGACCCGAGCCAAGAGGCCGGCGATTGCGGGAACCGCATAAGCCGGAGCAGGCGGCGCGCTCACCACCAAGTTGCTGCCGCGGAACGCAACGGCGGCCAAGGGGTGATCCGGCGCGAAACCACGCTGAGCCATCACCTCGCCGAGCGAGGCAGGCGGTAGAGCATCCACAGGACGAGACACGGGACCCTCGATTGTCAATGAGCGAGCCACGCTCGCGAGGGGAAGCTAGACGGCAGGACGGCAGGACGGCAAGACGGCAGGCTTGC
>JBDTOH010000397.1:0-5683 GCA_039933355.1 Gemmatimonadota bacterium
GACTGATCGGCCTCATCGTTGTCATCGCCTTCCCATTCACGACCTGCAGTACGGCCCGCAGGTCGCGTTCATCGCCGAGACCCGTTCCGGATCGCTGCGGTGCAGCGGATCGTCGCTTGGCTACCAGTTGGCTTCGACCACTGCCGGCGGCACGGCGCCTATCCTGGCGGTCATCCTATTCCGTGAGTTCGGCACGTCGATGGCTGTTGCCGGCTACATCTCGGCGTGCGCAATGATCAGCCTCGTTTGCGTTTACGCACTGAAGGACAAGACGGGCACGCTCGATCAGCAATAGGAAGGCCTGAAACGCTTGAACGGGAGCCGACCTCTCCGACTACTGGCGAGGTGTGGGACTCCGGGTGACGTCGCCGAGACTCTCGATACCATGCGTGCGGACCGCGCCGCTCGCGTCGAGCGAGGACGTGACCCAAGTCTCGCCCGGCGTTGGCGCCGTCCAGACGACCCGGAACGTGTTGTAGCGCCAATGCTCGAGCGTGCCTCGACAGGGGACCAACCCGAAAGTCTCCATGCCGAAGCGCTAGGGACAACGGCCGATACACTTCACGCGGCCGCGTGGTTTCACAAGGCAGCTGAGGCGGGCGATGCCGAAGCCGCACAGGAGAAACGGCCTTGCCCTCGACCGTGGGATCGTCGTGAAACTTGCCTCGCCAAGCCAGGCGCTAGCAGGCGGGTGGTCCACTGGGTGCTCAGAGCTGGTCTGGCGGTCCGGTGCCGGGGGTTCGGCCAAGACGAGTCTCACCCGGCTCCGAATCTGGTGGTACATTGTCGGGCCGGGGACGTACCGGGGGTCAATCCATACTCAGCATGAAGCTGTCTACGGCGGCCGCCGTGATGTGCTTGCGGCCGACCTCGGTTGCCCCGGTCAGGGGCCGAAGGAGGATTTGCTTGGCGGCCCGTACCCATACGCCCGGCCCCAAAGTCCAATCGAGAGGGAGTTTCCATGAGCATTGTCACCCGGCTGTTTGAGTCCGCAGAAGCAAAAGCGCTTCGGCTATCGAAGGAAGCCGCTGCGCGCGAGCGGAGTCGAGCCGATGAGGCCAAAAACGAAGACACGCAGACCAGGAACGGCTTCTGGATGTTGGTTGTGCTTGAAGCCGGGATGCAGGGCAACATGGGCGACAACATGGCAATTCTTATGGAGAAGAATCCGGGAGCTGACGACGCATTCATCGCGCTCCTACGCAGCGAGGCATTGCGCCTGGCTCAAGCGGGCATTGGACCGGGGGAGCAGAAGGCAAGACTCGCCGCCATCAGCAAGCAATTCACCGCCGAGATCGCAGCGAAGGTCAGGATCTGACGGAATGCATCGGCGACTCGCGCTCTCAGGCGCATCCCAAAGGAGAACCAATGGGCTTGTTCGATCGTCTATTCGGCCGCACGACCAGCCGGCCTCGCGCGACGGCTTCCGAATCATCGGCCGCCGATCCCTCAGTCGTGGCCCATTCTTCGCCTCTTCCTCACGACGCCATCACCTTGGTCGACGCCAACCAGTTCCTCCGGTATCGCGCGGCCAGCAAAGCGAAGGTCGATGCACAGGCTGCGTTGATGGACAGGTTGCTCACGCGCGCCGACGCCCCGTTGGTCAAAGCCGTCTTGTTGCGATCGGTCAACCCGAGCGACGAGTTCCCGTGGTTGATTGTGAAATCAGGGACCCATGCTAGCATCGCCCAGATGCGAGCTTACGCTGGTTTCGATGCAACGTTCGCGAGCCTCTTCGGTGATCAGCCGTTCAGTATCGTGTGGGCGGATCATATCGCCGAGAACTGTCCGGGCCCAGGGGAAGCGGTCACACCGCTGGGTCGGGAACGGTACGCGCGGATCGCGCAGGACATTGTCGCGGGCAAGTATGTCGTTGAGCGCCACCTCGGCGCGGCGAAGTCGCAGACTCCGGCGGAATCTCCACCTTTGGCCATGTAAGCTTCATGATCCACGGGAGTCGACAATGCTTGCGAGCATGCCAACCATCGGCGTTCGGTTTGACATCGGCAAGGTGAGCTCCGGTTCATACGGAGTCGAGTGCTGGAAGGTATTCTGGCGCGCCGTGCCAACCGCGGACATCAAAGGCTCG
This sequence comes from Gemmatimonadota bacterium, assembly GCA_039933355.1. Taxonomy (GTDB): domain Bacteria; phylum Gemmatimonadota; class Gemmatimonadetes; order Gemmatimonadales; family GWC2-71-9; genus SHZU01. Next base: position 2,090 of record JBDTOH010000397.1, read on the forward strand.
CTCCTGTGGGAGGGCGACACTGCGGCAAGCATGAACGGGCGGGAGAACGTGTACTGCATCGCCGTTCAGAACCCGAGCACGGGAACCATCGACAAGATCCGCGCCTCCCTTGCTGGGAGTGAGGATTTCAAGAAGCTCTGCGGCGACCCGATGTTTGTGGAGGGCGCGCGATGCCAGGCCGAACCATTGCCGGAGGCGGGCAAGGTGGACGATACGGGGACCCTAGTCGGCTCTGCGTGGAATGCGCGTCCGGCCCTGGCAACGGTTAAGAAGGAGCGACAATCCAAGGACGAGCCGTCAGCGGAGAGGTCTCCAGTACCGCCCCGTCCTCGATCTGGATCGGATCGGACGAACGACCTGCCCCAACTCGGTAATTTCGAGGACCTTAGAACATTCATCAAGCGGGTCTTCATACCGAAGGACACCGATTTCGCCTACGAGTACTGGATGACTCCGGAGGAACTTTGCGACGTCGCGGACCAATACGCCGACCTTCTGGAGGTGCAGTTCTCCGAGTATTCCTGCCCCAGATCGGAGGATATGTGTTGCATCCGTTTCTTTCAGAAGGATCCGCCCTGTGGACGCCCGATCGAGCTGATTGGGTTGTTCGCTTTCCCTTCTGAGTCGGACGCCGCGGCGTTTGTCAAGGAGTACAAGTCGGCCCCGAAATATGCGAAGGCCCTCCCAAGCCTCGCCGGAATGCAGGGCAAGTATCAACTCAACTTCGGCAAGGGATCGGAGAATGGCAGGGATGTGACGTATGATAAGGAGAATGAGGTCCGGCCGGATCAGCTGTGGGAAAAGCTCTGGATTCGGCGGCAGCGGTTTGCAGCGGATCTCAAGCGGGATACCGAGGCGGAGCTAAGGAAAGCGGAGGAGCAGAAGCGGCGGGATGAGGATATATCACGACGCCGAGCGGAGGAGCAACAGCGAGCAGCAGAAGACCGGAACCGCAAGGAGAAGGCGGAGGCTGTCCGTCGTGCCGAACAGGAGAAACAACAGCAACTCATGGAGCAACGGGCGGCCAGAAGAGAATGCCGGCTGTGCGGAAAGCCGCTGGTGTTTCTCGACAGGCTGCTCGGTCGGACTGCCCATCGTACCTGCCGCTCTTTCTCGGCCGGGCCGGCGGGAGCGCCACTTCCTTCGAGTATCGCCCTCGAGGACAGCGTTCGCCCGGCAAAGCCGTCAGCGACGCCCGCGGCCGCGATGTGCAAGCGATGCAAGACGGCTGTCTTCCGCGAATCCGAGTTCCATCAGGCGTGCAAGGAGGCTGGCCTTCACATAGACGAGCAGGGGCGCGTTGCCCTCAGACTTGGCAACTTGGCGGGAGACATGAACTCGATCGCCACGGGACTCCAGCGCCAACAAGCCGAACAGCAGGCGCGGTTCGAGAGGCTCGAGGAGCACAAAGGCTTCGAGTGCACCGGTTGCAAGTCCGTCTACTGCATGAACTGCCTGTTCAACTTTGCCCCGGCACATCCGCGTGGAGGCAAGGGCTGTCCGGGCTGCGGCAGCACGTTTCAGGTCTTCAAGTGATTCGGAGGCATTACCCGCTTTCGGCGGTCTTCAAGTTCCGCCGATAGAACGCGGTACGCCCGTCCGCAAGTCCGAGCTTGTCTTCCGCGATCCGCACGACGCGGCGGAGCAGATCTATTGCCTCAGCACGCCGTCCAAGAGCCAGATACTGGGTCGCCAAGTTGTTGAGCGCCGGCAGGGCCGCCTTGCTGTCAGGGCCATGGATCAGCTCCGTAGTTCGCAGCGAACGAGAGTAACTATCGACGGCCTCATTCGGCTTTCCGCTCGCGGAAAGGGCATGCCCAAGGTTGTGGTGGCTCTGCGCGACGGCGGGGTGATCTTCACCGAAGGCAGCACGCCGGGATGAGAGCGCCGCCTCGTGCAGCGGAACGGCCTCGGCCGGCCGTCCGAGAGTCGTGAGCACGGTTCCGAGGTTATTGAACCCGTCGGCCGTGAGCGGGTGCGACTCCCCGAGTCCTTTACGCCGGATCAGGAGGGCGCGTCGTAGCGGCGCCTCGGCTGCGGATGACTCATCCAGGTCCATAAGCGTACAGCCAAGGTTGTTCAGGCTCTCGGCAACGCCGAGGTCGGCCGGGCCCGCCGCCCGCTCGCGATTTCGCAACGCGCGCTCGTGCAAGGGGATGGCTCGGGCAGGATCGCCCATCCTGCGGTAAACCTCACCGAGGTCGTTCACGCTGGTTGCGACCAGCAGGTCATCCGGCCCGCGCATCCTCTCCAGCAAGCCGAGGGCGCGGGTTACGTTCTCCTTGGCCTCCGGGTACCGGCCGCCGGACAGATAGGCGCGACCGCGGCCCGCGAGCTCGAGGGCCGTGGTCAGGTCCTTCAGCGCGCGCTCGGCCTGATTGAGGCCGCGCTCACTCGCAGCGCTGGTCGTGGCCAGAGCCTCTGCTTTGTCGCGCATCGCGAGGGCCCCGTCGAACCTGCCAAGGGAGTGAAGCAGGGAGGCCGCGTGCTCGCAAAGGAGAACGAGGTACTCCCGGGCGCCGCCGCCGGCCTCCGCGGCGCGGACCATCCCTCGCAGCGACTCGACTGGATCGGTGTGGCGCGCCAGGCTTCCCCAGTAGGCTGCCCAGTCGGCTTGATGTTGGTCCTGCCATGCCCGCACCATCAGATCCGGATCGGCGAGCGTCTTTGCGAGCGCGTCGAGATCGGTGAGTCGTTCATGCCATGGCTGTTCTTCCACTCGTCGAGTCCCGATCGGCTGGCGCGCGAAATACCGGGCGAGGTGTTCGTGTTGAACGCGCCTTACCGCTTCGGTATCGGCGTACCTTCGCTTGATCGCTTCCGCGAACGGCCCGGGGTCGAGGCTCAGCACGCCGGCATCCTGCGACACGAGCGGATCGAGGGCCGAGAGCAGCGGCGCCCACGCGCCTCGAGGGAGGGGTGTGTCATCGGAGCCCAGGAGATCGAGCAATTCGACTTCCGAGAGTCCGCGCCGAGCCGAGCTGAGGAGACCGAGCGTCTCACGGACCAAGTTCGGCCGGTCACGGTCATAGTCGCGTTCCCAGCGGTCGAAGATCTGACCGAACAGCTCCAGAACATTCGCTGTCCGCAGATAGTGACGCGCAGTCTCGGCTAACCGATCGGCGAAACCGAAGACCCGCAGCTCCTCGAGGAGCGACGTCAGATATAAAGGGTCCGCCGATTGAGGAGCCTTGACGATCTCTTCGCGAAGCGCCTCGTCGAGCCTCTTGGCGTACCGTTTGAAGAACTCCTTCGTGAGCTGACGGCGAGCGTGGCGGTCGAGCGCCGTGAGGCGGATCTGCTCCAACCCGCGGCGACCAAGGTCCTCTCCGGCTGGCGGAGACGCGGACAGGATCAGCCGCACGTTTGTCGGCACCTCTGTCGGCAGCCATCGGAGGGGGTCCTCCTCCTGCTGTCCGCTCACCATCCGATCGACTCCGTCGATGACGAGCACGAGGCGCCCGCGTCCGCTCACCAGCGATAGCCACCAGGAGAAGAAGCGTTCGGCATCTCGATCGTCGGCCGGAACCCGTTCATCGATGTCGAACATTCGGGCGAATTCCTGGATCAGGCGTCGGAGGACGTGGCCTCGAT
>JBDTOH010000398.1:0-5670 GCA_039933355.1 Gemmatimonadota bacterium
GCCGTGGACGAACAGCGAAGTCTTCCGCTCCGATACCCGGGCGATGGACTACTGGGACAAGCGTTAGGCGGATCGCGCTGCCTGGCGCGGTTTACCTGCTTCAGAAGTCCGGATTGAGGAGTTGGCGCTCAATCTCTTGACCTGACGTAAGTTGCGACTTTAGTGTACGATCATTCAGTTGAATAGTTTACGCCGAGTCGCGCTTGCGCAGACGCCTGGCGCCGGCCCGCTCTTCTCGCCAGTTCGACGAGCATCGGGGTGACCAGAGCAGCGGCCGCATCCAGCATCTCGATCCGACCGGCTCCCCGCTCCGGTTCGCCCCAGCCCTGCCGGACCTCGGTCGATGCTGGGTTTCCGGCTTGATCGGTGGAATGCATCGAGGCGGCCGACCGGTCCGCTCGCGTTAGGCAGCGCCGGGCCGGCCTTGTCGGCTCGACTCTCAGCCGCCGTGGATCGCCAACGCCACGCCGAAAGAAAGACCATGCCCCTCTCACTGGTGCTGTTGGGTGCCCTCGTGACCGGTCCAGCCAGCCCGCGAATCGGGGCGACCGGCGACTCCGGCGACGTCGTCATCAAGCGAGACGAGTACGGGGTTCCCCATATCTTCGCGTCCTCCGTCGAGGCCGGCTATTACGGGCTCGGCTATGCCCAGGCGGAGGACGTTCTCGAGGGTATCCTCACCCTCATCTTGCGGGCCCGCGGCGAGCTCGCGGCGTACCGCGGTGCGACCTTTCTCAGCGCCGACGTCGAGCAACGACGGTGGCGCCACGTCGAGGCGGCCGAAGCCGGCTTTCACCGGCTGAGCCCGACACTCCAAGCGGCATATCGGCAGTACGTCGCCGGAATCCAGGCGTTCATCGCGAAGAATCCTTCCGCCGTCCCGGCCTGGGCTCCAAAGCTCACAATTAGCGACGCGATGGCATTGTCGCGCTCGCTGCTCTGGACCAGCTACCAGGCCGGCATCGGCCGCGGCGATTGCCGCCGCGGCGGGGTAAAGCTCGCCGAGGCCGAGCGAGCGCCTCGCGGAGCGCAACCGTCGGTGGCTTCCGATGAATGGGTCCTCGCGCCGTGGCGAACCGCAGCGGGCGCGACCATCGTGCTGAGCGACCCGCACGGCGAGATCAACGGCTCGCTCTTCTACGAGTACCGGATCCATGCGGGACCGCTCGAATCGGCGGGATTTGCTCTGGGCCCGATGCTCCTGCTCGCCCACAACCGCTCGCTCGCCTGGGGTGAGACCACCGGCAATCCGGACGTCGCCGACTGTTACGAAGTGGAGGTCGATCCCACTAACCCGCTGCGATACCGGTACGACGGCACGTGGCGGTCGATGGAGACCCGCCGGGAGATCTTCGTCGTGAAGGACAGCCGGCCGGTCACCAGAACGATGGAGTACACCCGCCACAACGGGGTCCTCTCGCCGGTCGTGGCCCGCGTGGGCAACAAGGCATACGTGGTCAGCACCGCGTACATGGATTCGCTGGCGACACCGGCATTCGACGAAGAAGTCTATCGGCTCAACCTGGCAAAGACCGTGTTCGAGGCGAAGGACGCGATGCGGACGTTAGGTGTGTTTCCGCAGAATTTCATGTTCGGGGACGCCGGCGGGAACATCTGGTATCTCCGGGCCGGCCGAACGCCGATCCGGCCCGAGGGATTCGACTGGACCCGTCCCGTGCCCGGCAACACCTCGGCCACCGCGTGGCGGGGGATTCATCCGCTCGACGATCTGGTGCAGGTTCTCAATCCGCCGCAAGGCTATCTCTCCAACAACAACATCTCTCCGGACATGATGCTGCCGGAGCCGCCGGTGGCGGCCGAGCGGTATCCGAAATACGTCTTCAACGACACGCCGGGACGGACCAACACTCGCGCTCTGCGGGCGATCGAAGCGCTCTCTCGAGCCTATGCCTTCACCACCGAAGACGCCGTCCAGCTCGCGCTCGACGAGAAGTGGTATGGAGTCGAGCGATGGCAGCGGCTGCTGAGCGGCGTGCTCGCCGGCGATCCTGCCTCGGCGGGGGCGAGGCCGGCCGAGTTCCGCCGGTTCGCTGACGCGATCCTTCGGTTCGACGGCCACGCGCGGGCGACCTCGACCGCTGCCCTCCAATTCCTCTACTGGCAGGAGGCGATGGGCTCGACCATCGACGCGTCGCTCCTGACCGAGCTCGGCCGCGCTTTGGCGGGGACGGGGCATCCCTCTCCAGCGGTCGGACGGGGCGTGGCGGATGCGATCGACACCGCCCTTGCGACGTTGCGGCTCCGGCACGGGCCGGGTGAGGCCACGCTGGGCGACGAGTTCCGAGTCGGGCCGGCGAGCCAGACCTGGCCGATCGGTGGAGTGTCGATTCTTCCCAAGAACCGCGGTCAGTGCGCGGTTGCGCTCCAGTGGGACTGGGCTTGCCTCGTCACCTTGAGGGCGATGACCGCCGGCCCGGTGGACTCGACCGGCCGCAGACGAGTGTATCTTGGGTCCCGCGCGCTCAGGCTGATCAGCTTCGAGAAACCGATCCGCTCCTACTCGCTTCATCTGTTCGGTCAGAGCGGTGACCCCAAGTCGCCCCACTACACCGATCAGATCCCGCTCGCGAGCGAGCGGCGGCTCAAGCCGGAATACTTCGAGCCGCGTGAGCTCGAGGGACATGTCGCATCGACCACCACGCTGACGATCGGCCCGGCCGCCTCCCGAAAGCGTTAGGGACAATGACCCAACTCCAGAAGTCGCTCGGTCCGGTCCAATTCTTCTCGGTCGGCTTCGGCAGCATTGTGGGCGTCGGCTGGATCGTGCTCATGGGAAGTTGGCTGTCCCAGGCGGGGCCGGTCGGGACCGCGGTGGCATTCCTGGCCGGCGGGCTCTTGCTGACCTCGGTCGGGGTGTGCTACGCCGAGATCATGACCATGAATCCGGTGGCGGGAGGCGAGGCGGCATTCGCCTATGACGTCTTCGGCTCGCGGCTGGCCTTCATGGTCGGCTGGATCATGACGCTCTTCTGCATCGTGGTCGTGCCGTACATCTCGATCTCGCTGGCGTGGCTGCTCGACCTCCTGATCCCGGGCTTCGCCGGTCCAGTGTTGTATCGCTGGGGTGGCGGGCCGATCTACGCCGGGAGTCTCGTCATCAGCCTGCTGTGGACGCTCTGGCTGGCGTTGGTCAACTACCGGGGGATTCGATCGGCGGCAAAGTTCCAGGATCTGCTCACGTACGGCAAGCTGGCGATCTCGGTCGTGTTCTTCGGCGCCGGGCTCTTCGCAGGCAAGGTCGCGAATCTCCAGCCGGTGTTCTCCACGCCGACCGGGACGCCAATCTGGGGCGGCGTGATTGCGGTCTTGGCGGTGACGCCCTGGTTCTTCGGCGGATTCAACTTCATTCCGCAGGTCATGGAGGAAAAGGCTCCCGGCACCCCGATCTCGCTGGTCGGCCGGCTGGTGGTCGTGGCGCTGCTCACGGGGGCGGCGTACTACGCGCTGGCCGCCATCGTCACGGGCTTCGCGGTGCCGTGGCAAGAGGTGGCCGGTAAGGAGATGGCCCCGGCGGCGGCGCTCAGGATGGCATATGGGAATGAGCTCTTCGCGCGCCTGGTTCTGATCGCCGGGGTCTGCGGCATCATAACGGTCGGCAACGGCGCGTCGATCGCCGCGACTCGTCTCTTGTTTGCGCTGAGCCGAGCCCGGCTGATCTCCCCGCCGTTCGACCGGCTCCACCCGAAGCACGGGTCCCCCGTCGTGGCGATCGGCTTCGTGATGTCGTTTGCGGCGGCCGCGGCCCTGCTCGGGCGGAACGGGATCGTGCCGATCGTCAATGTGGGATCGACCTGCTCGGCGTTCGCCTACCTGGTCACCTGTCTCGCCGTGCTCCGGCTTCGCCGGCGCGAGCCGGACCGCCCCCGTCCCTACCGGGCCCCGGCCGGAACCGTTGTGGCGACGTTAGGTGCCGTCGCGAGCGCCCTCCTCCTCGCCAGCTCGCTCTACGCCCAATACACGGGCGCGGAGGGAGGGTTTCCCCTCGAGTGGGCGGTCCTGCTGGTATGGGGCGTCTTCGGCCTTGCGCTCTGGCGCCAGGGTCGGGCCGTCCGCGAGGCGACGTCCGAGGCCGAGCGGCGCAAGGTGATGCTGGGATCCTGATGGCGTGGTCGTCAGGCAGCGCGACGCTGCCGCAACCAAGGAGTGCCGTTCCAATGCAAAGACGCTTGCCGGCGGCGCGGGTCGTCTTCGGAATCATCTCCATCTGCCTCGCGGCCGGTTCGATTGCGTTGGCCGCTCAGACCCCGAGCCACTGGGACGTCACCCAAGCTCGCGGAAAGACCCGGGAGATCGACTTCACGACCGACGAAGGAACGTATATGTCGGTCGATCTCTCGCCCGATGGCCAGTGGCTGGTCTTCGATCTGCTGGGCCACATCTACCGGGTGAAGAGCGGGGGTGGGGACGCCGAGTGCCTAACGCAGAGCAGCGGGATCGCGCTCAACTACCATCCACGGTACTCGCCCGACGGCCAGGAGATCGCGTTCATCTCGGATCGCCGGGGCCAGGACAACCTGTGGGTGATGAGCGCCGACGGGTCGAACCCCCGTCCGCTCCTGCTGGACGACAACTCGCGCGCGGCAGAGCCGGCGTGGATGCCTGACGGCCAATCGGTCCTCTTCACCCGGAAGATGAAAACACCATCGGGGTTCTACCGGACCGCTGACGAGATCTGGAGAATCCCTCGCGCGGGTGGAGCGCCCACGGTCGTGGTGCGACTGGCGGCGTCGGGCTCGTCGGTGCCCGCGCGTGCCGGTGTCTGGGCCGGCGCCGACCGGGTCCAGTGGCCCTCGCCGTCGCCCGATGGCCGGTACGTCTACTTCCACTCGTCACTCTTCGCTGGGATCGACCGGCACCTGAGGCGGATCGACCTGCGGTCCAAAGTCGTCGAGACGGTGACGCCCTCGAGCAGCCAATACCTGTCGTGTTGCGGCCGGCCCGCGTATCCGCTCCGCCTTGGTGAAGTCGCGCCGGAGGTGTCGCCGGACGGTCAGTGGCTCGCCTTCGCGCGGAAGCTGCCCGGGGGCCGCACCTCTTTCCGGGGGAAGGAATACGTGGGTCGGACCGCGCTCTGGATCCGGAACCTGAAGACCGGCGCCGAGCGGGTGGCGATGGATCCGATCACGAGCGACGGAATGGAGTTGCACCCGGCGTGGGATCATCGCGCGTTACCAGGCTACAGCTGGGCGCGTGACGGGAAGTCGCTGGTGCTGACCCAGGGCGGCAAGCTGCGGCGGCTCTGGATCGAGTCCGGCCGAGTCGAGACCATTCCGTTCAAAGCCCGAGTCCATCGGACGATCTCGGAGATGGCTCGGAGCCAGGTTCGCATCAAGGACGATTCGTTCGAACCCAAGTTCCTCCGATGGCCGGTCTCAACCCGCGACGGCAAACGGTTGGTGTTCGAGGCTGTCGGCCGGCTGTGGAGTATGGACCTGCCCTCGGGCACACCCCGGCCGTTGACCGGCGGATCGCCTAACGGCTTCGAGCTGACACCGGCATGGTCGCCGGACGGGAAGTGGGTCGCGTTCACGACCTGGGATGATGTCGGCGGCGGCCACCTCTGGCGCGTTCCCGCCGGTGGAGGACCGCCGGTTCAGCTCACCCAGGAGGCGGGCCGCTATCTCCATCCGATCTGGAGCGCGAACGGCG
>JBDTOH010000399.1:0-5647 GCA_039933355.1 Gemmatimonadota bacterium
CCTGCTGCAAGTGCTCGACGAAGGTCATCTGACCGACAACTACGGCCGGCAGATCGACTTCAAGAACACCGTGGTGATCATGACCTCGAACGTCGGCGCCCGGGACATCACTCAGTCCAAGTCGCTCGGCTTCCATGCCGGCGACCGCGGGAAGTCGTTCGAGAAGATCGCCGAGACGGTCAAGGAAGAGATCGCCAAGGTGTTCAACCCCGAGTTCCTGAACCGTCTCGATGACGTCATCGTGTTCCATCCGCTCGATAAGGAGCACATCGCTCAGATCGTCACGGTCCTGCTCCGCGACGTGCAAGCTCGCATCGGGGACGAGGTAAAGTTGAGCCAGGGCGCGGTCGACTTCCTGGTATTGAAGGGCTACGACCAGAACTACGGCGCGCGGCCTCTCAAGCGGGCGATCCAGAAGTACATCGAGGATCCGCTCAGCGAGCGAATCCTGATGGGCGAGGTCCAGCGCGGGGACGAGATCGAAGTCGATGTGGCGCCGGAAGGGGATCGGCTCACCTTCCGGGCTCTGACGGCGACCCGAACCTAACCAACGCTGGAGCGTCTTGTCATCGTGGGGATCTACGTCGCCCTCCGGCGAATCACTTGGTGTTTGATCCTGATCGGTCTCGGCTGGGGCGCAGGCGCGTCTCGTGCCGAGGCGCAGGATCAGGGGCCTCCGGTCGTCGACAGCTTGGTGGTCGAGGGCAACTCGCGCGTCACCAACGACCAGGTCATCACACTCGCAGGCATCCAACTCTACCAGCCGATCAACTACCGCGTCATCCAGCGCGCGATCAACGCTCTGTTCCAGAGCGGCCAGTTCGACGACGTCAAGATCGACCAGCGCGAGACCGATCAGGCGTTCATCCTGGCCATCATCGTCAAAGAGCGGCCGATCCTCCAGCGCTGGAGCGTCCGCGGCGCCACCAAGCTCGAAGAGCCGACGGTCCGTAAAAAGGTCTCGGTTATCGAAGGACGGCCGATCGACCGCGCGGCGGTCGAGAAATCGCGAGCCGCGATCGACTCCCTCTACAAGAAGAAGGGCTACTACGCCGCCGACGTGAAAGTCGTGGAAGTCCCCCACGACAAGAACGTCGTCGACGTCATCTACGAGGTAAAAGAGGGGAACCGAGTCGCCATCAGCCAGGTGATCATCGAGGGCAACGAGAAGTTCAAAGACAAAGAAATCGTCAAGAACATGAACTCGCGGCCCGAGGGATTCTGGTGGTTTCGAAAGGGCGACTACAGCGAAGACAAAGTCGACGACGACATTCGCAACCGGATTCCGCAGTATTACGCGGACCGGGGTTACGTCGACCTGCGCATCGTGTCCGATACGCTGGTCGCAGACAGCACGCCCGGCAAGGCCATCCTCAAGATCACGGTGGACGAGGGCGACCCGTACCGGGTCGGGACGTTCGAGATCGCGGGCAACCGGCGGTTCTCGACCGAGGAACTGAGCCCCTACTTCCCGTTCGGCCTCGGGATCGTAGCGGGAACCGGCAAAGAAGGCGGCGTGCCCTTCAGTCGCGCCTCCTGGGAAACGGCGACCGGCAAAGTCGAGACCCTGTACCAGAACAACGGATACATCTATTCGCAGGTCGCCCACGACGAGATCCGTCGCACGGGGCCGGACGGAAAGCCGGTCGTCGATCTCCGCTGGCGGATCATCGAGAACCAGCCGGCCACCGTCAACAAGATCATCATCGTCGGCAACGACGTCACGCACGAGCGGGTAATTCGCGAGCAGATCGTGCTCTTGCCCGGGATGACGTTCAATCGCGACCTCCTGATCCGGTCGTACCAGGGCGTCTCGAACTTGAATTTCTTCGAGCAGCCGATGGCGCCGCCCGAGGTCAACCCCACCGAGAATCAGGTCGATGTCGATCTCGTGTTCCGGGTTCGCGAGAAGCGCACCGGCAACATCAACTTCGGCGCGTCGGTCGGGCAGGGGGTCGGCGTCGGCGGGTTCCTGGGGCTCGAGGAGCCGAACCTCTTCGGCAAGGCCAAGCGGGGCAAGGTCCAGTGGCAGTTCGGCCGGAACATCAACGACTTCAACCTGAGCTATTCCGACCCGGCGATTCGGGACAGCCGGATCTCGGGAACGCTTAGCGTCTTCGACAGCCGACAGCGGTACACGGTCGGCGACCTGGGCCGGATCCAGCGGCTCGGCACCAACCTCCAGATCGGCTTCCCGTTCTTCGGGTCGCGGTGGACCCGGGTATTCGCTTCGTCAGGCTACCAGGAGAACCATTTCACCGACACGCCTGCGGATCTCAAAGCGCAGTTCAACTGCGATCAGGGGTGCTCGCGGGCGTCGTTCGGAGCGAGCGTGATCAGGGATACCCGCATCGGGCTCCCGTTCCCGATCGCCGGCAGCTCGGTGACGATCTCGGACGAGTTCAACTTCGTCCAGCAGCATAAACGTTACGACAAGATCGATCTCGAGGGAAAATGGTACGCGCCGTTAGGCAGGGCCGGCGGCGACGCGTTCGGCGGAGGGGTGCAGTTCACCCTCGGGTTCACGGCGAAGTCCGGGTTCGTGTTCGGCGATGTCGGACCGTTCTTCTACGAGCTCTATTCGCTGGGCGGAGTCCAGTTCGGGATTCCCCTCCGCGGCTACGACGAGTTCTCGATCACGCCTACGGGCTACAATCCGAGCGCGAGCGGCACGACCACCCGGCCGGAAGCGTTCGGCAAGGCCTACGCGGCGTTCACCGTCGAGTTCGGCGCCCGGCTCAGCCAGGCGATCTACGTCAACCTCTTCTCCGACGCGGGCAACGTGTACGCCCGAGCCCGCCAGTACAACCCGCTCCGGCTTTTCCGTAGTGTTGGAGCGGGTGTCGCACTAATTTCTCCACTCGGTCCGATCGGGATCGACCTGGGGTACGGTATCGACCGGACCGACGCGCTCGGCAGGCCGGCCCCCGGTTGGCAATTGCATTTCAGGCTGGGCAACTTCTTCTAAGCCGTTTTTTCCTGGCGCAGGCTTACTTCGGTGGGAGGACCACAAGCATGAAGCGCGTACGTAATCTGATGATTGCCGTCGGCATTGCGGTTCTTGGGACCGACGCGGCGACGGCGGCGCTGGGCAGGCCGGAGGCCTGGGCACAGGCCAAGCCCGCGGTTCAGCCAGCCGCGGCGCCCGTAGCAGAGCCGACGCGCATCGGGTTCATCAATGCGCGCGCGTTGCTCACGAGCATGACCGGCTACCAGAAGGCGGAGAGTCTCTGGACGAAGGAAGCTACCGCCACCCGGGCCGAGGGGCAGAAGCTTCAGACGGGGTTCGACTCGGTCGTCACCCAGTTCCAGCAGTCTCAGGCGATGATGAGCCCTACCACCCGATCGGCTCGGGAGAAGCAGCTCCAAGCCCAGGGCGACTCGCTCCAGGCGAAGCTGACCAGTCTCCAGGAGAAAATGGCGGCCCGGGAGCAGGAGCTCCTCTCGCCGATGCAGCAACGACTGAAGGACATCATCGAGGGCATTCGGGCCGAGGGGGGGTATGCCTTGATCATCGACCTTGGCAATCAAGCGTCCCAGAACATCATCTCGTATGACAAGGCGCTCGACATCACCCTCAGAGTGGCCCAGCGACTCGCGTCGAGTAAGTGAATCGTGGCGGACGCTCCCGTTTCCTTCACCGCGCTCGAGCTGGCCCAGCTGGTCGGCGGGAGGCTTGAAGGAGACGGCGCGGCGGGGATCGCGGCCGTGGACCCGTTGGACCGGGCTCACGGCCGCTCGCTTTCTTTCCTGACGGGTCCGAAGTACCTCGACTCGTTCCTCACCTCCTCGGCCGGTACGGTGCTTGTTCCTGAGACGCTGGCGCTGCCAAAAGGCGGTCCATCGTCTCGAATCGTCGTTCGTGATCCTGCGGGTGCAATGTCGCTCGCGATCGCGGCACTCTTTCCCGACCCACCACGCCATCCCGGAATTCATCCGGCGGTCATCCTGGGCCGCGGTGTCGAGCTGGGCGAGGACATCACGATCGGCCCCTGGTGCGTCCTGGGTGACGACGTGCGGCTCGGTGATCGGGTGAGTCTCGGGTCCGGAGTCGTGCTCGAGGCCGGCGTGACCGTTGAAGCGGATACCGAGATCGAGTCGCACGTCACCTGCTGTACGCGCACCAGGATCGGTGCTCGGGTTCGGATCAAGGCCGGCGCGGTTATCGGTAGTACGGGTTTCGGCTACATTTCAAGCCAGGCGGGACATCGCCGGATTCCGCACGTCGGCGGTTGCGTGATCGAAGACGACGTGGATGTTGGCGCCAACAGCTGTATCGATCGCGGAAGCGTCGACGATACGGTGATCGGCGCGGGAACCAAGATCGACAATCTGGTTCACATCGGGCACAACGCCCGGCTCGGAGCTCGCTGTCTGGTCGTCGGAGGTGTTGTGATCGCTGGGAGTGCGCGAGTCGGAAACGACGTGATCCTGGCCGGGCATTCTGCCGTTGGCGGGCATCTCACCGTGGGTGACCGGGTTCGGGTCGGCGCCATGTCCGGCGTGGCGCGGTCGGTGCCGGACGGGACCGACGTGAGCGGATTCCCCGCGAGGCCGCATCGAGAATTCCTTCGGGCCCAAGCGGCGCTGTATCGGCTGGCCCGAATCACCGACGAGCTGGAAGCGCTCGTGAAGGCACCTAACGACCATGGCTAGGCGAACCCTCCGACATCCGGCGGCCCTTTCCGGCGCGGGCCTCCATACCGGCGCCTTCACCACCGTCCGGTTCCTGCCGGCGGCCTCCGGCACCGGGATCGTGTTCAGGCGGACGGATCTCCCGGGGCGGCCCGAGCTCGTGGCCTCGGTCCGCGAGGTCCAGGCGACCGAGCGACGGACCGCGATCGGCCGGAGTGAGGTGACCATCGACACCGTGGAGCACCTGCTCGCGGCGGTCGGTGCGATGGAGCTCGACGATCTGATCATCGAGGTGAGCGGGCCGGAGCCGCCGATCCTGGACGGGTCCTTCGCGCCGTACCTGGACGCGCTCGAGGAAGCGGGGATTGCGGAGCAGCCGGGTGAGCCGCAGAGCTTCCGGGTGACGCAGCCGTTCACGATCACCGAGGGAGAGGCCACCTACGTGGTGGCGCCCGGAAAGGGGCTCCGGCTCACGGCGACGATCGAGTGGGACCATCCGCTGATCGGACGCCAGGTCGGCACCTACGACGTGACGCCGGCGGGCTTCCGTGAGGAGCTCGCTTCGGCCCGGACCTTCGGCTTCACGCACGAAGTGGAGGCGCTTCGTGCCAAGGGCCTGCTCAAGGGCGGCTCGACCGACTCCGCCGTCGTCCTCGCGGAGGACCATATCGTCGGGACGACGCTCCGGTGGCCGGACGAGTTCGTGCGGCACAAAGCCGGCGATATCGTCGGGGACCTAACGCTGGTCGGAGGCCGGATTCACGCGCACATCGTCGCGACCCGGCCGAGCCACCAGGGGAACGTTGCCGTCGCCCGGGCAATCGTCCGCTCGGCGGCGCGCCAGGGCGGTCCGTTGATCGACATCCGCCGGATCATGGAAGTGATCCCGCACCGCTATCCGTTCCTCCTGGTGGACCGCATTCTCGAGATCGAGCCCCGGAAGCGGGTCGTGGGTCTCAAGAACGTCACCATCAACGAGCCGTTCTTCCAGGGACATTTCCCCGGGCATCCG
>JBDTOH010000400.1:0-5638 GCA_039933355.1 Gemmatimonadota bacterium
GCTAATCAATCATGGCCAGGAAGAGGTCGGGGCCGCCCCGGAGCCGTTCTGGTGCGACATCCTCGAGTTCCGGGAGCAGTGCTCTCTGAGCTCGGCGGCCGCTGCGCTGCAGCTCTATCGAGGACCGTTCTTTGAGGGCCTCTTCGTGGAGAACGTCTCGCCGGACCTCGAGGAATTCATTGCGGCGACCCGCGCCGGTGCTCGGTTGGAAGCGAGTCGCATGGCGTGGCTCGAGTCGGGAATCAAGAGCACGCCGGCGACTCCTCCGGAGCGCTTCGGTCGGGAAGGTGGGCCGTCGAGCAAGACCCGGGAGACGAAGCGGGCGTGCGCCGGTTGATCGGCCTTCTCGATCGGGCCGGCGCTCTGTCCACTTACTAGGCGTGGGTCCACCACCTCGAGACCGAGTTCCAAACGACCCCCGCGCCCGAGACCGTGGCTCTGATCGAGGCGGTCCGAGCGCGGAGCATCCCGATCCAACAGCACGAACCGATGGTTGCCGCGCCGGAGCCGGTAATTGCGGGCGAAGGCGCCACCGTTGAACTACCGAAGGCCGCGTCAGGACGACGATTCCATGCTCGGCACATCGTGGTGGGCATTGGGATGGTAGCTCTCGTTGCGGCCACCTGGTGGTATGCGACGGAAGGAGAGTCGGCGACATCTCGGCCGGGGAGCGGTGCGCTCGCCGTCCTGCCGCTTGCAAACGCGACCGGAGACACGACGTTCGATTATCTCGCTCAAGGAATCGGTGAGGCGGTCCGTTCCCTTCTGGTGAAGGAAACTTCGCTTCGCCCCGCGCCCCGGGACGTGGTAGCCTACTTGCTTACCAAGACCGGTTCGGCCGCGGCCGTCGGAATCAGTCTTGAAGCGTGATTCGTCCTCGATTGGCGATTGGTTCGCCACGGCGATTCGCTGGCGATCGAGTTGACATTCGTGCCGACCGACCGGAGCGCCCCGCTTACCTCGCGCTCCTACGCTTTGGCACCTGCAACTGCCTCGACGGTCGAGAGCCAAATTGCCCACGACGTCGCGAACAGGCTTGGTGTTAGGCGCGCGTCCGGACTAGGATCACCGATAGTTGCCGAGCGGAGCGGAGCGAGTCATCTTCTTCGCCTCGAGGCCCAATGGCTGATGGGTCGGCGCGACGGGCCGGCGATCCGCGAGGCGCGCGACCTTCTCCTCCAAGCGATCGAGCTCGATCCATTGGACGCGGCGACGTACGCTTTGCTGGCCCAGGCGTATTCCGGGCTCGCCTATTACAGCGAGCTCGCGCCGGAAACCGCGTTCCCGGCCGCCGAGGCCGCCGCGAGGCAGGCGCTCGAGATCGATCCCACTGTTGCCTTTGCCAGAGCAGCGATTGCCAGCTCGCTGACGAGCTTTCGGTGGCACTGGGCCGCGGCCGAGCGGGAGTTCAAAGTCGCCATCGAGCATGATCCGGACAACGCGGCCACCCGGAATCTGTACGGTATCATGCTGAGGAATATCGGCCGTTTCGACGAAGCCATCGTGCAGTTTCGGGAGGCAGCCCGGCTCGAGCCGCTGTCGCGGCACTACCATCGTCAGATCGGGACGGCACTTCACTGTGCGGGCCGCCTAACGGAGGCCGTCACCGAATACCGGCTTGCGATCGATCTCGATCCGCGGTACTCCAACGGTTGGGAATATCTTGCGTTCGCCCTGGCGCGGCTCGGTCGGTACGACGAAGCGCTCACCGCCCTCGCCACCGTGGCCCGCACCGATCGCGATTCCGCCAAGCTGGCCGCCTATTCAGGACTACGGGGAAGGGAGGGATACGTGGAGGCGCTGCGGCGGGACGGCCGCTCTTCGCTCGAGGGCCTCCGATCCACACCGCCCGGCCGCTACGTGTCCGACGCCGACTTTGCAACGGCGTACGAATGGCTGGGACAGTTCGACGAGATGTACCGCAGGCTCGCTCGCGCGGTCGACCGGCGCGACGTGCGCGCGCTCACCTTTGACTGTCCCGACAACGGTATTCCGCTGGACCGCGATGCCAGATACGCCGAGATCAAACGCCGGATCGCCAATCCCTGACCCCGACTGACCTCGCCGCTCTCGGAGATTCAGTCTCTGGCCCGATCGACGTACTTAGCCAAGGCCCCCGATAATCGAGCACGCCTTCCAGATCGCTCGAACCAAACAAAAGCTGATCGTCGCGAGCCGCGTCAGCTGCCAACCGGAGTTATGCGGCTTCCGGATGAACCACGCCATCACGGTCAACAAAGTCGATCACCCGACCCGCCGCGTTCGACCGAACAACCATTCCTTTCCGCGACAGGTAGCGCGGCCCTGCAACGAGCACGACGACAATGCCGAAAACCGTCAGGATGGTGCCGGCGGCATTGACGATGAAAGGCGAGGATGCGTTCGAGGTGAAGGCGACGTCAACGGTCGCGTGGAAGAGCGCGACGACAAGGATGCTCCCGCGACTCTCGTTGTAGACCCAGGTCAGCAATACGGCGCCCGTGAGCAAACTGAACAACCAGCCCAGGATACCCGCGACTCCCATCACGACATAGCCCGGACGGTAGAGAAAAAGCGGTACGTGCCAGAGCGCCCAGCCGGCAGTAAGCAGGAGACTGGACACAAAGGCCCCGTGACGCGCTTGCAATCGCGGGAGCGCGAACCCTCGCCAACCCGTTTCCTCGCCGTACCGAAAGGTAAGGACGTTGTAGACCAAGAAGCCAAGGGCAGCGAATTGCGGAAACTCGCTGGAGACACCGAAACCAAGTCGCGAAAACGAAGCCGCACCCAGCAGCCATGCTGCGAGAATTGCGACGGCGAGCATGGCGAATGGCCCGCAAAGCGCAACGGCAAGCCAAGTAGTTCGATTGTGCCAAAGCCCCATGCGTCGCAAGAGGTCCGCGGGACCTGCACGGCCGGCTTCCACGCGGGAGACGATAAAGGCAGCGGCGATGGGTCCAAAGGCGCCCAGTGCGTGGTGAAAGGGCACAACCGGCAGACCGTGCACACCAAAGCGAGGCAACCACAACGGTGCCCAGATGAGCCAGGATATCGCACAAGCAAGAGTGAAGAACGTCGGGAGCGGGTGTCGCAGGATCATCTCTTCGTCAGCATCGCGTGCCAGGTTCGCCCGCATAACGATCTGGAATTGGGCTGCGGAGGCGCGCAGCGACTCGTCAGACCCCAATTCGTTGGTAGCCGGCCCGTGAGGGTGCGACGAGCGGTCGCGAGGGCAACGTCACTGGCGCTCGGGCCGCCTCCCGCTCGCGACGGCGCAACAGCGCAATCAAGCCTCTTCGATCCGTCGCCGCATCGCGGCGTTGGCCCAGTGCCGGATGTTCTACGTCAGAAGATAGTCCACGCCACGGGCGGCCGCGATCGCGATGTGGAGGGCGTCGGCGGCGACCTTGGTGGGAAGCAAGCCGGTTCTTAGGAACCCGGAGGTTACGTGAGCGAGAGGGTGCGATCGATCCGAGCCGCGTTGGGTCGGGACCACGGTCACCCGGCCTCGATGGAACCAAAAGACATTTCGGTACATCTCAGACCGTGATGACACCAACAGGGAGTGGCGGGAAAGCCGCCGCGGTCCAGCGCCACCGGCCTCCGCCGCGTTAGGGTATATTGAAAGCAGGGGCGGGTGCCCCACCATCTCGCCCGCGCCGCCCTCCGTCCGCTACTGGGTTGGGCTCATGAGTAGTCCTCCAGCTCCCGGCTTCGTCGCACTCAGCAAATTCGTCATCGCCAACGGCTTGACCGCCGAGGTCAAGGCGGCTTTCCGCCAGCGTCCCCATCTGGTCAACTCAGCCGAGGGGTTTGTGCGGATGGAGGTGCTGAGCCCGCTCGACCGTCCCGAGGAGATCTGGCTGATCACCCACTGGACCGACGCTCATGCCTTCGATCGGTGGCACCACAGCCACTCGTACCGCCAGTCGCACCAGGGAATTCCAAAAGGCCTCAAGCTGGTACGCGGCCAGACCGAGCTGCAAAGGTTCGAGCATGTTTGCGATTGATCCCGGCGATACCGCCGTCGGCCGGCGTGAGGCGAGCGAGGCAATCCTGGCGCGCCGAGCGGAGCTGGCCGACGCCGTGGTGACGCTCGAGTTCCAGCGGCACCCGGAGCTGGCGTCACGCTACGGCGCCATTGCCCGCGAAAAATCACTCCAGGACGTGGGCTACCATCTCGCATACCTCGCCCAGGCAGTGGCAGCCGGTAACCCGGACCTGTTCGTCGACTACGCCGGCTGGGTCAAGGTGATGCTCGCCCGGCGCGGCGTCCGCTCGAGCGACCTCATGTTCCACCTCGAATGTCTTCGCGAGGTGCTCGGGGAACGATTACCCGACGCGCACCGGGTGTCGGCTTACGAGGTTATGGACCGCGCTCTGGCCGCCCTTCCCGCGATGCCGGAAGACCTACCGACCCTGATCGAGCCCGATTCGCCGCACGCCGCGCTCGCGCACCAGTACCTCCAGGCCCTGCTCCGCGGTGAGCGACACGTTGCCAGCCGGATCGTGCTCGACGCGGTCGAGCGCACCATGTCCGTGCAGGACATCTATCTCCGAATCTTCCAGCGGGCGCAGTACGAGATCGGCCGGCTCTGGCAGACCAACATGATCAACGTCGCGCAGGAACACTACTGCACCGCGGCGACGCAGCTGATCATGTCCCAGCTCTATCCGCGGATCTTCTCCCGCGAGAAGACGGGCGGCACCCTGGTGGCCACGTGCGTCTCCGGCGATCTCCACGAGCTCGGCATCCGGATGATCGCCGACTTCTTCGAGCTGGCCGGTTGGGACACCTATTACCTCGGTGCCAGCACTCCCGCGTCGAGCGTGGTGCAAACCGTGATCGACCGGGGGGCCGACCTCCTCGCAGTCTCCGCGACCATCACCTATCACGTCGCTCAGGTCGAAGCCCTTGTGGGCGTAGTCCGCGCGACACCCGCCTGCAACGGCGTCCGGATTCTCGTGGGTGGATATCCGTTCAACCTGAGCCCCGATCTCTGGAAGACCGTCGGAGCGGACGGGTATGCCCGCGATGCGGAGACCGTCATCGCCGTCGCCGAGCGGCTGACCGGCCGGCCGGCCGCCTGATGGACCAGGCGCCGGGGGAGCGCGGGAGCAGCGGCCGCGATCGCGCGGGTGCCGACGCGATGTTCGAGGAGCTGACCCGCGTCAACAACGAGCTGGCCAACGTCCAGCGCGAGCTGACCAAGCGCAACGTCGAGCTGGTCCGGCTGAACGAGCAAAAGAACCGGCTGCTCGGCATGGCGGCCCACGACCTCCGCTCGCCGCTGGGCATCATCCAGAGCTACAGCGAGTTTCTGGAAGACGAGGCGGGGCCGGTGCTCACCGCGGAACAGCTGGAGTTCGTCACGATCATCCGGGACACCAGCAAATTCATGCTCCGGCTCGTGGACGACCTGCTCGACATCACCGCCATCGAGGCGGGCCAGCTGCGACTGGACCGGGAGCCCGCCAACCTCGAAGCGCTGGTCCGCCACAACGTGCAGCTGAACCACGTGCTTGGCGCCCGAAAGCGGATCGAGGTCGACTTCGCGTCGGATGGGGCTCCGCTGATCGCCCCGGTGGACGGCGGCAAGATCGAGCAGGTGCTGAACAACCTGATCTCCAACGCCATCAAGTTCTCGCACGCGGGCAC
>JBDTOH010000401.1:0-5635 GCA_039933355.1 Gemmatimonadota bacterium
CGAAAGGGGATTCGGGTCCGGGGTTTCCGGAGCGAGATCCCGACGCTCGAGGACGTGTTCCTGAAGCTGACCGGCCACTCGATCAGGGACTAGTCGATGCTCAACGGACTCTGGAAGCTGACCTGGGTCGAGACCAAGGTCTTCGTACGAGAGCCGATGGGGTTCGTCGGGAGCCTCGCCGTGCCGGTGATCCTCTTCGTCGTTCTGGGGCGAGCGTTAGGTTCACGCGGGGGATCCACCGCGGCACCGGCCGCGGTTCCTTTCAACGCCGCGATCCTGGCTGCAATCTTCATCGCCATCGGGGCGGTGATGTCGCTGACCTCGATCATCGCCATCTATCGGGAGGGCGGGATCCTGAAGCGCCTTCGAGCGACACCGCTCTCCCCGCTCACGATCCTGGGCGCGCATGTGCTGG
Organism: Gemmatimonadota bacterium; assembly: GCA_039933355.1. Classification (GTDB taxonomy): domain Bacteria; phylum Gemmatimonadota; class Gemmatimonadetes; order Gemmatimonadales; family GWC2-71-9; genus SHZU01. The sequence goes on from JBDTOH010000401.1 coordinate 416, forward strand.
TCAAGCTCCTCTTCACGGTGGTCGGCATGGCGCTGCTGGTGCTGGCGGGCCGGCAATTCTTCCCGGGTGCGATGCAGGTGAACCTGTTCGGCTTCACGGCGGCGCTCTTGCTCTCGACGCTGAGCATCCTCTCGCTTGGGTTCGTGCTCGCCAGCATTGTGCGGACTGCACGATTCGCCCAGCCGCTCGGCGCTGCGGTCCTCTATCCCATGTTGGCGGTGTCCGGACTGTTTTTCCCGCTCGAGAAGCTGCCGCCCGCGATTCAGATCGTCGCGAAGGCGTTCCCGACCACCCATGCGGTCTCACTCATGCAAGGCGTCTGGGACGGATCGGGATTCGCCGCGCATTGGGGGGATGTAGGAGCTTTGCTCCTCATCTTCGCGGTCTGCAGCGGAGTTGCGGCGAAGGTATTCCGGTGGGAATGACGGCGCCGTCGCCCCCTGTTCAGGGTCGCAGGGGGGACGGCAGAGAGATCAGCGAAGCCTTGCCATGATGTAGTTGGTCCGGGCCCGGGTCGGCTTCCCGTCAGGCCCGAGATCGAAGGTCATCCGCTCGCCGAGCTCGCCGTCGGAGCGGATCTCGCGGAAGGTATTCTCGCCGATCTTCTTGTACTTCGTGATCGTCTTGACCGGATTGTCGCTCGGCACCTGCATCGTCGCCAAGCCGCCTTGCCACCGGATCACCTCCATCTCGCCTCCGAAGCTCCAATACGTGCCGAGATATCGGTCGAGCGCCGGATCCGCGGCGGCGATCTTGTTGGTGGAGTCGGCACGGGCCTCTTTCACGGCCGGTCCTAAGAACTCATAGGCCTGCTGCGCGAGCGCCATCGCGTCGGTATCGAATGTATTCGCCATCACGATCGCGGCGATCTTCTCGTCCGGCTTCATCGTGAGCTGGGTTCGGTAACCCGGACAGCTTCCGCCGTGCCCCACGAAGGTCTTGTCCCCGCGGCGCCACACCTCGAAGCCCAGGCCCCAGGTCGTCTCCCAGCCGGGGTCCACGAAATGGACCCGCTGCATCTCCCGGAGCGTATTGGCCGCGAGCACCTCGGTGCCGCCGCGCTCGAGGAGCCGGAACTGCCACGAAGCAAACTTGGCCAAGTCGAGCGGAGTGGACGCATAGCCCGCCGCCGGCGCCATGGCCTTGGTCTGGTAGAACGGCATCGGATGGCGGTTTCCCTCGCGGTCGATGCCGCTATAGCCCATCGCCAGTCGTTTCCCGCGCTCCTCGGTCGGCATTTCCGAGAACGTGTTCGTGAGGCCGAGCGGGCCGAGCAGGTTGGCGCGGACGTAGTCGGCATAGGGCTGGCCGGACGCGGCCGCCACCACCGCGCCGACCATCGTGAAGCCCAGGTTCGAGTACTGGAAGTACTTCTCGGGGCGATACGCCACCTCGCGCTCGGCGACGCCCTTCTTCAGCTCCTCCATGGTCGGGAACGCCATGTTAGGCTCGATCCAGAGCGTGTCGGCAAACTCGCGCTGGAGGCCCGAGGCGTGGGTGAGCAAGCCCTCGATCGTGATCGGCCCGTCGGCGGCGTACTCGGTCTTCGGCGTGAACCAGGGGACATGCTTGGAGACCGGATCGTCGAGCCGGAGCTTGCCCTGGTCCCGGAGCTGGAGCGCCGAGATGCTGGTGAAGAGCTTCGAGATGGAGCAGATGCTGAAGAGCGTGTTCGGTGTGGCCGGAGTCTTCCGGGCCAGGTCCGCGTAGCCGGTGCCGCCCTGCCAGATGACGTCCTGGTCGATCACGAGCGCGGAGGCGATACCAGGGATTCTCTTGAACGCGCGCTCGCCGTCGAGCCACTTCTCGTACGCGGCCAGCGCTTCTTTGACCCGGGGATGGCCGGCGACGGACTGGCCCTCGGCGATCCGAGGGGCGCCGACGACGGACAGTTGGATAAGGAGGCAGAGTAGAGCAGCTCTCTTAGTCATCACGCTCACCGATCGAGGGGAGGTCGTTCATACCGATACGGTTACAAAACTACACCTCTTCCGCGATCTCGCAGGGTGTCCCTTGCTGAGGGCGGGTGAACCCTGATCGATGGAGGCGCCGTGCGGGCCCTGCTCTGTCGTTGGCGCCAATCGCCGCCGTCACGACCGTACTGGTCGCCGCGCGCTCGCTCAGCTCGCCGAAGCGCGACTGGACTTCGCCGCTCGAAGGTGCGAGCCGAGGAACCGACCGGTATGCGAGGCTCGACACGCGGCCACCTCTTCCGGCGTGCCGGTCACCACAACCTCGCCGCCCGCGTGCCCACCCTCGGGACCGAGATCGATCACGTGGTCAGCGGTCTTGATGACGTCCAGGTGGTGCTCGATCAGGATGACGGTGTGGCCCGCATCGACGAGCTGATTGAGCGCGCCGAGCAGTTGCTCGATGTCCGCCAAATGGAGGCCGGTCGTCGGCTCGTCGAGGAGATACACGGTGTGCTTGGCGCGCTGGAGCTTGCCGAGCTCGGTCGCGATCTTGACGCGCTGGGCCTCGCCGCCCGACAGGGTCGTCGCCGACTGGCCGATCGTCAGGTATCCGAGGCCGAGCGCGTCGAGCATCTCGATCTTCTTGCGGATGACCGGCTCGGTGGAAAAGAAGGCGACCGCCTCTTCGATCGACAGGTTCAGGATGTCGTCGATCGTCTTGCCCCGGAGCGTCACCTCGAGCGTCTCGGCGTTGAAGCGGGCGCCCTTGCAGGCGGCGCAGAGCACCTCCACATCGGGCATGAAGTGGAGCTGGGTCGTGATCACTCCCTCTCCCTGGCATTCCTCGCACCGGCCGCCTTTGACATTGAAGCTGAACCGCCCCGGCGCGTACCCTCGCTCGACCGAGAGCGGCGCCCGGGTGAACAGGTCGCGGATGTTGTCGTAGAACCCCACGTAGGTGGCCGGATTGGACCGGCTGTTCCGCCCGATCGGCGCCTGGTCGATGGAGACCACCTTATGGACCAGCTCGGCCCCCTCGATCCCGTCGTGCTCGCCCGGCAGGGTTCGAGTGTCCTCGAGCCGCTTCCACAAGGCCTTGAAGAGAATGTCGTTGAGGAGCGTGCTTTTGCCCGAGCCGGACACCCCGGTGACCGCGACGAGCCTGCCTAACGGAATGTCCACGGTGATCGACTTGAGGTTGTTCTCTCGAGCGCCTCGAATCGTGAGCGCGCGCCCGGTCCCTCGTCGCCGCGTCTTCGGGGTGGCGATGGCTCGGCGCCCGGAGAGGAACTGTCCAGTCGGTGACGCCTTGGTGGCGAGGACGTCCTTCAGCGTGCCCTGGACCACCACCCTGCCGCCGTGGACACCCGGGCCCGGTCCCATCTCGACGATGTGGTCGGCGGCGCGGACGGTATCCTCGTCATGCTCGACGACCAGCACGGTGTTGCCGATGTCGCGGAGGCTCTCCAGGGTCGCGATCATCTTGACGTTGTCCTTGGGATGGAGCCCGATGCTCGGCTCGTCGAGGACATAGAGCATGCCCATGAGCCCCGAGCCGATCTGGGTCGAGAGGCGGATCCGCTGCGACTCGCCGCCGGAGAGCGTGCCCGACCGGCGGCTCAGGCTCAAGTAATCGAGCCCGATGCCGAGGAGCAGGCCCAGCCGACCACGGATCTCTCTCACGACCTGGCGTCCGGCGTCGGCGCCGCGGCCCACGGGCTTGATCCCGCCGAGGAAGGCATGCAGCTCGTCGAAGTGGAGCTGTGCCAGGTCGTGGATCGTCTTGCCCTGCACCCGGAACAAGAGGCGGGAGGCCCGGAGCCGGGCTCCCTTGCAGTCGGGACAGACCAGCTCGACCATGACCTTGTCGAGCCATTCCTCCATGCGCGAGCTCGCTTCGCCCCGCTGGCGGTAGCGCCGGTAGTGCCGCTCGATCCGTCGAGCGATCCCGCCGAAGCCCACGACCTGCCGGTCCCACTCCGGGCGCCGCTGGGTGGATTCGGGCGGCGTGATCAATGGGATCTTGTTCGGCTCGATCCCATAGAGGATCGCGCTGCGGGCCGCCACGGGCAGCGCATTCCAGGGCATGTCGAGCGAAAAACCGAGGGACTGCGCCAGGCTGTACATCAGCCGGCCGTCCCAGGTCTCGGGATTGTAGCGGTACGCCTCGCGGACGAAGCAGCCGCTTCGGATGCTCCGCTCCGGATCGGGAACCAACAGGTCCGGGTGGGTGAGCTTGTCGACGCCGAGGCCGTCGCAGGTCCGGCACGCGCCGGACGGCTTGTTGAAGACGAACCACTCGGGACCGACGTCCCCGTAGACGAGGTGGTGGGTGTCGCTGCATAACCCGCGATACCATCGGGCCGCGTCGGCCTTCGAGGCACCTCGTACGACTTCGACCTGCAGCAACCCGTCGCCGATCAAGAGGGTGGCCGCGATCCCTGCCTTGATCGCCTTCTCGTGCTGCCGCCCGACGACGAACCGGTCCACAACGGCGTCCATCGCGAGGACCGCGGATTCGTCGAGCTCGAGCTTGGCGGCGAAGTCGACCGGCTTGCCGTCGATCAGCAGCCGGCGGCAGCCCTTCTTCCGAAGCACGGTGAAGACGAGCTCGAGATCCTCGCCGTAGATCTTGAAGGCAGGAGCTCGGAGCTCGATCTCGGTGTCTTTCGGAAGCGCGAGAATCGCCTCCAGAATCTGGCTCGACGAGCGGCTCGGCACCGGCTCGCCGGTGCGGGGACAATGGGGATCGGCGACCGTGGCGAAGAGGAGATTCAGATAACTCGCGATGTCGGTCATGGTGCCGACGGTCGAGCGCGGGTTGTTGATGGTCGTCTTCTGCTCGATCGAGACCACCGGCGACAACCCGAATACGAAGTCCACGTCGGGCTTCGATACCTGGGCCACGAAGGTCTTCGCGAAGCTCGAGAGCGACTCGAGGTAGCGCCGCTGGCCCTCCGCGTAAATCGTGTCGAAAGCCAGGCTCGACTTGCCCGATCCGGAGAGGCCGGTGACCACGACCAGGCTGTCGCGCGGGATCTCGAGCGAGATGTCTTTGAGGTTATGGACCCGAGCGCCCTGCACCGCGATGGTGGTGCGAGGCGCGGGCTTCGGCTTCCCTCGGGTATTACTCGCCACGAGGCGGCTCGGTGAGAGCAAAGAAGGCGAGCTCCTGGACCCTAACGTTGCTGCGCCGGGTGAGCTGGACCGGCGTCGCCGCCTTCCCGATCAGCTTCTGGTCCGCCAGGTATTCGCACGCGGTGACGATGCCGGTCACGTTGAACTGACGGGTGAAATGGGCTTCGAT
>JBDTOH010000402.1:0-5634 GCA_039933355.1 Gemmatimonadota bacterium
GACCTGATACTCCTCTCCCGCCGCCGGGCATCCCTGGCTATCGACCAAGACGATCTCGACGAAGGTGACCGGCTCAGGCGGGTCGGTGGATTCCAACCCAGAGGCAAGCCGTCCTCCGGCGTCACAGCAGCGTCTGGTGAATGGGAGCCCGGCCCGGTGGGCCATTCGCATCGTGTTGACCTGGCTCCGACGGCTGCTCTGACCGCTCCCCTTCGCACCGCTTCCGGACCCCGATCCGGTGTCGCCGATCAACACGGTGAGACAGCCCGCCACGATTATGCCGCCGTGGGTACACTGATCGGTCATCCGCGCCGCGGGCTTACCGGCGAACAGGCAACACGTCGAGCCGTGAACGACGGTGTCCGGTGGCCCGACGCAAAGGCACATGCTGGTTACGACTGCCGCCGGGAGTCCGGCGATCAGCACGTTCGGCACGCCCGGCGGTAAGATCGGCCCCCCGACGTGCGGGACCGGACCGGTCATCATCGGACAGACATGCATGTCGGTAACCCGCGCTGCTGGAAACACATCGCCCTCCCTATCGCACCAATACCCAGCCGGAACTGCCCATGCAGAACATCGTATCGAGACAAATGCTCATCAACCCGTCGCGGTGGACAAAAACGATCGGGCCGTTGCCGCGGGCGTCCACCAACCGGGCCAGGCTCCCCCCACCAGCGATCTCGAGTCGAGTTGATTCCAGCGTCAACGGCTTGAGCGCCATCTCGGGATCGTCGAGGCAGTCCTCTAAGCCGAGGATTGGTTCGATATGCCTCCGGTCCTTTGGATTGGCCGCTACGAGCTCGGCCACCTTGACCGCGAGGAACTCAACAAGCCGAGCACGGTCGTTGGCACGCAGCAGGTTCCACATCTGCCGGTAGCTTTCCTCGAGGCTGGCTTGGGTCCGCCCGGAGGCGATGATGGTCGGGGCATCGAAGTGCCGCCAACGGGGCCAACGCCACGGCAACTGGATGGTGCGCAGCACCCTACGATCCGCTGAGGTGGAACCGGAGCCCAGCCTGATCGGCTCGATCACAATGTCGCCAGTCGGCGTCGCGGCCAGACTTTGATTTCCGGGCGCGCCCTCGATGGCGAAACGTCCGGCGGGCGCGCCTCCAACTGTAGTCGGACTCAGCGATAGTGACGTGAGAGCGAGGGGGCTGTCGTCGCCGTCAAGGTCACACCGAAGCTCGACGTCAACGCTTCCGGCCGATATGGCGTTAGGCTCGATCGACAGACCGAGCCGAATCTCGAGCGTGTTTGCGCCGGGCACCAGCCACTCCAGAACCGGGAACCCGTCGATCGTGGCGGCGTGGCCAAGACGGTCCGCCCAGACCGGCACGTCATTCACCACGACGGCGTAAGGGACGCCGCCGGCCTCGATCCCGAGCGATAGGCGCGGCAACCGACTATCGGGGATCACCGAGGCTGTTTCCAAAACGTGTAGTGGTAGGCGTCGTCCTCGCTCGGCTTGGTAACCGGCGCGAACCATTCGTATTCGAAGTATGCCGGAGCGTCTTCGGGGGCCGCAGCGTCTCCGGGATGGCTGACGTGAGCCGACGACGCTCTGCCATAGTAGGTGATCGCAGTGGCCGCCGTGAAAGTTACGCCATCGTGTCCAACCTGTGCGCTGATCTCTCCCACGGGCCTTTCGCTTTCGGTGAAGATCTTGACCCAGGCGCTGGTCTTGGCGGACGCCTTCACCGATGCGCCGGCGGACACGACGCAACAACGGACGGCACCCTCCGCTTTACCCCATAACTTGCCCTCGATGATGCCCTTGAAGTCTTCTTCGGTCTTCCATCCGGGATCGCCAAAGGCCTTCTTCCACGTAACGCCTCCTTCAATCTGCCCGGCTAGCTCAAAGAAAACCTGCAGCGGCGGGTCGGCCGGGTTCGCTATCGATTTGTCGTACGCCCACTTCAGCACCCGGCCGACTGGATTTTCCGACATCACCAGGAGGACCGACTCGAGGATGTCGAGGCGCACCGCTGCCCGCAGCAACGGATCGAACCGGAGCGACAGGTCGAGCTTGTAGTCAAGGTCGAGACCGTCGGCGCGTTCGTCGTTCGAAAACTCTGCCTTAGCCTTGATGCTGAGCGCCGAGATCTTTGCTTTGATGGGCGGACGCCCACCCGACGCTGTCGCGATGACCTCATCAACCAGCCCGAAGAATTCTTCCCCGAGGGCGACGAAATCGCACAAGCGGTCGAGACTCTCCTTAAAATCGTCCCCGAGGTGAAATTTGCGACGGCCTACCTTTACGTCGAACGACCCGTCCCAGGTCAGCTCACTCTTCGCGCTACGGAGCCTAAGGTCGCCCTCCTGGTTGACCGTCCGAGCCCGGCTCATTGTAAGGCCCGGCAGCGAGATGGCGATGGTATACACCACCTTGGGGAAAACGCGCAGCTCGGCGACATAAGCGTCCGCGCCGTCACAAAGGAGCGCCTGGATCTGTGAGCTGTGAACGAGTTGGTAGGGAAACAGTACCGATTCCCAGGTCAGATCCGAGAGCCCCGGACCCGGAGCTTCGAATTCCAGTGTACCCCCTCCCCCGGCCACCAGTTCGCTGCCGTCAAAAGCTTCGATGATCGGCCGGTCACTGAATTCCTCCTCGCAAGGACCACCAACGAGCTTGATCGTGACCGCGCTCGAACCGGTCATCTCATCGGCGATCAGCTCAATGACTAAAGGCGTGATCCCCGCCTTTGCTGGCAGTTCGGCCACCACTTTTCGTTTTGAGCTTTTGATCGTCATTCGGGTCACGCAGCAGGGCGGCCTGGGATTCCTGGCTGTTCCTGAGATCGGGGCTGCCCCCGCTTCGCGGAGGCAAGGGAGGCACACGGTTGGCTTGGCTGCTGGTGCAGCTAGGTTTGCCCGAATCCCGGCGGCCTTTTTCTTCGCCGTTTTGGCCGAGCGTTTCGGCGCCGCTGCGTGGGGCGGACCCTTCGTGGCGTCGGCAGGGTCTCTCGAGGGGGACATTGAGGCGCCCTAACGATCAGACGATCGAACAGCGGCCGAGGCGCTTTCGTCGCCATGAATCAGCCAGTCATCGTCGCGGCCCATCTCCGCAGCCTCCGTCCAGGCCTGAGCGGATGCGCGGCTCGCAAGCTCCAGCGCACGCTCGTTGGCGTCGCCACGCCCTCGCAAGAGAAGTTGGCTAATCTGCGGCTGCCGATCGAACCCAGGCGCGACTTCCCACATAAGGGCAACAAAGGCGGTCAAAGCGTCCTCCGCGTCAATGCCATAACGATTCCTCGCGCGGGCAAGCCCGGCCTTAATTCGCTCCGCGATCACCTCGTCGGACAGGTCATCCAAGAGGTCGGCCGACATCTGGGCCTGGATCCGTTCGACGAGGGCCGTTTCGGCCACATGTTCGAAGGGCTCCAAGTGAGCCGCTCGGAGGAGGAAGAGCGGTCCGATCCCGGCGGGCGGCACTGCGAACCTGGCGCTGAGCCGCACCCTGCCGGCGCCTCCGCTCGCCCACCCGATGTCTTCCCGGGCGAAAACGTCCAGGTGCGTGTCCGACCTCGGACACCCGAAGCGATCGATCGGGCCGAAGATCCATTCCAGCTCCGCTGACGTGCAAGCACCTAGAAACGGTCCTAACACCCGCGGATCGTAGAACCGAAACAGCCAAATTTCGCCGTCCGGCGCCTTGACCGATAGCATGCGACGAAGGTGTCGCAGAATGGTGTCGAGATCGCCGACACTTTGCAGCAGAATTCCCCACGACAAATCGCCGACTCCGCCTGCCTCAGTCCACCAAGCCGGTGGCCATTTGATCAGGAACGGCGCGACTTGATGATACTCGTCGTCCGGAGAAAGTCGGTAGAGAGACCTGGCGGTAGAATCAGCGAGCAGCCGGGCAGGGAGCAGCTCACCTGCGCAGGCATCAACGACCGCCCAGTTCCAGCTGCCGTCCGAAGCCGGCATTCGCGTAGGCCTCAATGCAGGCAATCCCCCGTTGACCCTAATCGGTTTGAGAACGGACAGCGGAAACCGGCGCCGGTCTCCCTCGGACCCATTCTACTTTAAACCCGCTCTCGAGGACAGAAGCCGAGGCTGATCGGAGACTAGTTTCGCTCGATCTCAGCTCATGGCTTCGCACTGCGACGTCTCCGTCGCCGCCCGCCTGGTAGGTTTAGAAAAAGCGTAATCCAAAAGACATCTCTCAGGAATAGGATCTACGAGGGATTCGCCCATCCTCTGTCACTTAAGCCGGTATCGGAGCAGGAAGACTGGCACGGGGAGCGTGCCTAACCGGAGTGGACCAGCGGATGCCCCGGAGCCACAAAAGGCCGGTCGAGACGGCCACCGCCTTAGTGAAACAATACACCGGGGGATCATGCTAACACTATCGGATCTCGAGGTTCTTGATGTGACGCTGCGACTGCCTATGCCCACCCAGCCGCGGCGTTCCAGTTGCGAGTAGCTTCGGCATCGTGGGGATCTGCGTGGCCGGCCGTTCCGGTCCCGCTGCACTCGTTAGATTCGGAGCCAATCAAACGGGAGGGTCGACGTCCTCCGAACCCTCGCGGCAATTTCCGGAATCTGTGGGTTCGTCGTTCCCCGACTCGTCAGTCATTCGCGGCCGAACCGTCTATCCGGTAGTAGTCGAATTGCTACGAACGATAGCGATCTTTACTAGGACTTCACGCCCCACCCCGACGCCGTAGGCATGCTGGCGAAACGCCCGGAATCAGAAGTCCAAGAAGAGGCCCTCAGTATCATCGGTCTCTTGCGGTCGGGAGGGGCTCGCAAGTGCCACGTCTCTCGACCAGGGCGAGCGCAAGCATTCCAACGTATCCGCGTGGATGGCCGCGGTCGCCGTAGATTCAGGGTCCCGCTCGACGAGCTGCTGATCGGCGGATCGGCTAGAGGTAGCGACGGACCGCAGCTCCTTGGTGGCGTTAGAGGCGCTGGACGTGCTACGTGCGTTAGGTCCCGTCGCAACCATAGCGGCTGAGCGCCGGCCGCAATAGTGTCGACGGTGGGAGGGGTCGCTCCGAGGATTCTCGGTCCGGTTCAGTCCTAGCAACTTTACTTCGCCTCAACGGTCGCTCTGGCTGCGATCGGCCCCGGGAGCGTTCTGGCGATGTACGACCCCGCTTGGCCGTCGGCCCGCTGGCGTCGGAGCACCTTAGCATTGCGCTATCGTCGGGCATGGTCGTTGGAGGCGGCAACGACGGCAAGGCCGGGCGGGTGGCGGCAGTGGCGGAGCTGCTGACTGTGGCGGACGAGATCATGAACCTGGTGCGGATGATGGACGGGTTCAACCGGTACCGGTTCAGCAGGGATCCGGCGCGGAGGACGGCGTGGAAGAGCGTGAAGCATGTGGTGACGCCGTCCAGGGTGGTGGACTTGCCGGATGAAGAGCCAGTGCACGAGCCTGAGCCGGGTGGAACGGCGGAGGGTGTTGCCTGACCGAGGGGGTCCGGCCCCGTTCTCGGGGGTTTGGGGACTGAGGTCGGCCGATCGCGTTGAATTTTACCTGAAGAATCCGGCAACTCCAGCCGACAACTGATCCGGCCCTGCGCCCTGGAGATTCGTGAGAACGGCAACGGCAAGCTTCCGGCCGGGAAAGACCTTGAGTGACGCGGCGGCCCCGCCATCCATTCCCACGACCTTCCC
>JBDTOH010000403.1:0-5620 GCA_039933355.1 Gemmatimonadota bacterium
CCCTAACGAGCTACGTGAATCGCAGCGCTGGCCGTCCTTCAGCGGGAGGGACCGGCTAGTACTACCAGATTTCCACTGGTGCCCATGCACCGATGTCGAGGAACCGCCATGAACATCTTCGGTACCCGGGCTCGCGGCGCCTGGCGCCCAACGATGCTCGCACTCTCGAGCCTCGTGATCGCGGGCCTACCGGCCGCCGCGCAACAGGCCGACTCGGTGTTGGCGATCGTCGGCGCGACGCTGATCGATGGAAACGGCGGTGCCGCCGTGCCCGGTGCGGTCGTCCTGGTGTCGGGCGGGAAAATCCGCGCGGTCGGCGGCGCCGGCGTCGTGAAGGTTCCCAAAGGCGCGCGGGTTATCGACGCCGCGGGGAAGTACCTCGTGCCCGGATTCATCGACACCAACGTCCACATGTCGCTCTATTCCGGCCTCGAGAGCCTGGCGCGTTATGAGGACCGATTCACCGACATCGCGATCGAAGGTGCGCAGCTCCAGCTCAAGTACGGCATCACCAGCGTGCGCGACAGCTATGGGATGCTGAAGCCGCTTCGTGAGGCTCGCCAGCGGATCGACCGCGGCGAGGTGCCGGGAGCCCGGCTCCTCTTCGCGGGTAACATCGTCGGATGGGGCGGGCCGTGGTCGTACTCGTTCACAGGAACCCGGCAGGAAAACCTGTCCCTCTTCCAGGAGCAGATGAACGACGCGATCGCGGCGGGCGGCGGCGAAGAGCTGATGAACATGACGCCCGATGCGCTCCGCGGCGCCATCAACCGTTATCTCGACCAGGGCGTGGACTTCGTGAAGTATGGTGGAACCAGCCACGCATTCTTCCCCGCCATGCTCGGCTTCTCCGAGGCGGCGCAGCGGGCAATCGTCGAGGAGACGCACAAGCGCGGCAAGGTCGCCGAGACGCACTCGACGTCGCCTGAGGGACTGAGGCTGGCAGTCGAAGCCGGCGTCGATCTCGTCCAACATCCCGAGGCGACCGATGCGCTGATTTCGCCCGAGATCATCCGCCTGATGGTGACGAAGGGCGTCATCTGCTCGATGCTCGAGAACACGATCACCGGCAAGCCGTGGACCGATTTCCAGAAGAAGCTCAAGACCCGCGCCGACAGCGTCACTCGGGCCGACAGCGCGCGGGTCGCCGACAGCACGAAGGTGGCGGCGAGCGGCGACTCGCTGCACAGTTGGGCCGACAGCACGACCGCCGAGCTCCGGCTGCATCGTCCGACCCGCGCGAAGACGCTCGCGGAGGTCGCGCGGGACTCGTCGGATCAGCGGATGCTGTTTCGCCGGAAGAACGCGGAGGAGCTGATTCGGGCGGGGTGCATCTCGACCGCGTCGACCGACAACTACCGAGGCACCGCGCCGGAGTTCGAGCGGGTCCCGCGCTCGGAGAATCAGGCGCCGGGGATCGGGACAATCCTCGCGATCGAGGGACTGGTCGAGTTAGGCATGAGTCCCCCTCAGGCGATCGTCGCGGCGACCAAAAACGGCGCTCTCGCGATGCGGATGTCGGACCGGCTCGGTACCATCGAGCCGGGAAAGATCGCCGACCTTCTCCTGCTCGGCGCCGACCCGCTCGCCGACATCCACAACATCAGGAAGCTCGCGACGGTGATCAAGGACGGGCGGATCGTGGACGTGGGGAAGCTGCCGCTCAGGCTGGTGTTTTATAAGCCGGTGGCGATGGGGCGGTAGGTGGTGGGACGGTAAGACGGTAGGACGGGTAGGACCGTAGGTCGGCTGCGAGGGTTGGGGGGTTCGCTGCATCGTCATTTCTGGGCTGCGGGCGCGTCGATACGGTTGTTGGGGTTCGGGAGACGATTCGCGGCAACCTGTAATGGAGGGCGGCGACATGCTGACGGAGACGGTGTTGAGTATCGTGGCGGCGCTGAGCGTTGCTCAGCCTTCCGGCTGGACGAGCGGCGATCCGAGGGGCACCGAACAGGGCAGGTCGATCACTGCGGAGGTCGGATCGGTGCCGCGAGTCGCGACGGACTCGCTCGTTGTCCACAACACCATGCCGCACCCCATGAGGGTATTCCTGATCCTCGACCAGACCGAAAAGGAGATCGGGCTCGTCGACGGCCTTGACGACGCAACCCTCGAGATCACAGTACCGGAGAGCGTGCGCGAGATTCGGCTTCGGGCATCCGATCCACACGACGTCGGTATGGAAGCGCGGATCACCTTGACGCGTGAGCCGGGAAAGGTCTTGCGGTGGAACATCTAGCAATGGGGATTGGGGGCACCTGATACGATGAGAACGGTGAGCGGGCGGATCCGGATTGCTTGGGCGGCGGCCGCACTGGCGTCGCTCGCGGTTGGGCAACGCCCTCGCCTGTCGGTGGCGAGCGCGGGCGATCGGGCTCCAGGATCGCTCGAGGACACGCTCGTGGCTCTCGAGAAACGGTCGTGGGAGGCGTGGAAGGCGCGCGACGGAAAATACTTTCAGGAGTTTCTCTCCGAGGATCACGTCGACGTGGGGGCGCGCGGCGTGGTGGACAAGGCGCACGTGGTGGCGGGCGTGGCCAGCCCGGCTTGCGTGGTCGAAAGCTACGCGGTGGATAGCTTTGCGGTGCTCAGGTACGACGCACGGACGGCACTCCTGACCTATCGGGCCGAGCAGAAGACCATGTGCGGCGGGAACCCGGTGCCGAGCCCGGTCTGGGTGAGCGGGCTCTTCCTCGAGCGGGGCGGTCGCTGGGTCAATGCGCTTCACCAGCAGTCGCCGGCGCGCACCCGGTGACTTGCGGCGGGAAAGAGGCGCGAAGAAGCCTCTCCCGGCGCCCCCGTCCCATCCCCAACTCCCGGTCGTAGCGCTACAATTGACCTTGTCCGTGCTTCTCCCCGTCATAGCGGCTCTCGTGCTCGCGGGGCGGCCCATCCGCAATTCATCTTTCAGACGGACCAGGGAGAGCGGCTGATGCGGGAGATTCTTCGATTCCTCTCGGAGCCCTGACGTCGATGAAAGCTCTCGTCGCTTCCACGTACGGCCCTCCGGAACAGCTCACGTTGATCGATCTCCCGTCGCCGGTGCCCGGCGCGGGCCAGGTGCTCATCGACGTGCATGCCTGCGGCGTGAACTTCCCCGACGCGCTGATCATCGAGGGCAAATACCAGATTAAGCCGCCGTTCCCGTTCGCGCCTGGGTGCGAGGTGGCGGGGACGGTCGGGCGGCTCGGACCCGACACGAGCGGTGTGACCGTGGGCGACCGCGTCGCGGCCGTTATTGGACACGGCGGATTCGCTGAGCAGATCGTGGCGGACCGCTCGGCGCTCGTTCCGCTCGGGCCTGGCGTGAGCGACGAAGTCGGCTCCGCGCTGCTCCTGGCGCACGGCACCTCACTGTACGCCCTCGCCGACCGGGCCGAGCTCGCCGCCGGCGAGACCCTGCTGGTGCTCGGCGCCGCCGGCGGAGTCGGACTTGCCGCCGTCGAGATCGGCAAAGCGCTCGGCGCGCGGGTCATCGCGGCTGCGTCGGGTGAGGAGAAGCTCCAGGTCTGCCGAGAGCACGGAGCCGATGAGACGATCGACTACAAGGCGGAAGATCTTCGCGAGCGGATCAAAGCGCTCACGAGCGGCAAAGGAGTGGACGTCGCGTACGATCCGGTGGGCGGCGCGCTGGCGGAGCCGGCAGTCCGGTCTCTCGCGTGGGGCGGTCGGTATCTGGTGGTCGGGTTCGCGAGCGGCGAGATCCCCCGGATTCCGCTCAACCTGCTCTTGCTCAAGGGCGCGGCGCTGGTCGGCGTCTATTGGGGCGAGTTCGCCAAGCGCGAGCCGGAGCGTTATGCGCGCAACGTCCGGCGGCTGTTCGAGCTCCTGGAGTCCGGAACGATCCGGCCGAGGATTGCCGCGTCGTTTCCGCTCCGGCGGGGTGGGGAGGCGATCCGGTTCATGCTCGATCGCCGGGTGATCGGGAAGGTCGTCGTCACGATGGGGGCGGCGAGTTAGAGGCCGGCCAGCGGAGCGTCCGGAGGGTCAGCGTTAGGCGCCGGTTGGGGGATGTCCGCGTCGTCCACGTTCCCATATGCCTCGCCGCAGCGGTCGCACCGCTTGTCGGTGAGGATAGTGAACTCGCCTTCACCGACGAACTGGTCGTGGATGAGGCCGCCGCATTTGCACGGCTGAGGGTATTCATCGGAATAGCACGCCGAGCAGTCCGGATCGCCGGCGGCATGCTCCACATCGTCGATTGAGAACGTGGTCCGACCGAGGTTGGCGGCTGCCTTTGGTTCACTCATTGCACAAACACTCCAAGCGTCTATTGCTGGTTCGCACCGGGCGCCCGACCCATCCCCGCGAGCCTCAATTGGTCCGGTGCCGCATTTCTGTCGATAGGGGACGCAATTCGGCGGCCGGGAGACACGCAGCGCTCGGATCGGTATCGCGGGCCGACAGAATGCCCACTGTGCCAAGATGTCCGGGCCTGGATCATCAATCGGAACCGGCTCGGCCCATTGCAGTTAGGCTCGTTCGACCGCTTCTCCGTCGCCGGAGTTGAGCATTCCAAACTCTGACCCGGCACTTCATCTCATGAGGGACCTGTGAGCAGACTCGTTCGCTTGCTGATGCTTTTCTCCGTTCCGGGGTGCTCGGTGCAAGCCCAGTCGAGGGCCGCCGACCCTGGATTCACGCTCACCAATGTCACGGTCATCGACGTTCGGGGCGGGCCGTCCAAGCCGGGCATGGCTGTCACCGTCGCGGGCGGACGCATCACTCGGATCGGACCGAGCGGCGCCCTGGGACGAACGGGCGGGCGGCGCATCGACGCCTCGGGAAAGTTCCTGATTCCCGGCCTCTGGGACATGCATGTCCATCTCGAGTTCGGCGACTGGTTCCCCCGTGCGCACGACATCTCGCTTCCGCTCTTCATCGCGAACGGAGTGACCGGCGTGCGCGACATGGGGAGCGAGTGGAAGACGGTGGTCACGTGGCGGAGGGCGATCGACGCGGGCACGTTGACCGGGCCGCGAATCGTCTCGCCGGGGCCCATGCTCGACGGTCCTGAGCCGCGCTTCCCGAGCTCCGTCGCCATCAAGACTCCGGAAGACGGCCGCCGAGCGGTCCGCGACCTCAAGCGGCACGGCGTGGACTTCATCAAGCTCCAGTCGCTCATCCCGCGTGAGGCGGTATTCGCCATCGCCGACGAAGCCAAGAAGCAGAACATCGTCTTCGCCGGCCACGTGCCCGACGCGGTCCGCGCCCGCGAAGCCTCCGCCGCCGGCCAGAAGAGCTTCGAGCATCTGATCGGCATCTTCGAGGGAAGCTCGCCCGCGGAGGACGAGTTCCTCAAAGGCCCGAAAGGCATCGGAAGGTTCCTGGCGACGTACGACCCCTCTCGCGCGGCTCAGCTCTTTCAGTTGCTCGCCAAGAACAAGACTTGGCAGTGTCCGACGCTGGTATGGGAGCGGGGCGGAACCCTCCTCGACCAGCGGGATCTCGCGCACGACCCGCTCGGCAGGTACGCTCCGGCTTCCTGGAAGAACGGCGCCTGGAAGCGGTTCAACGAGGAGATCGTGCGCGGGTATTCCGACGATCTCGCGACGCGGAGGAAGTTCGTCGCCAAGGAGCTCGAGGTGGTCGGCGCGCTCCATCGGGCGGGCGTGCCGTT
>JBDTOH010000404.1:0-5556 GCA_039933355.1 Gemmatimonadota bacterium
TCGTGGAATCCGGCGGCAAGACCGACTTTCAATACGGGAACGATGCGTCTCTACTGTATCGGCCGACCAGGGTTGATCGGGTGCTGCACGACGGGGACGAGGTGCGGTTAGGCGGAGCCGTTCTCGTCGCGCACTTGACGCCCGGGCATACCAAGGGGTGCACCACGTGGACGATGAAAGCGCTGGAGGGCGGTACGAGCTACCACGTCGTCATTGTCGGCAGCCCCAACGTCAATCCGGGCTACCGACTCGTGAACAACACCGCCTACCCGAACATCGCGGCCGACTACGAGAAAATGTTCACGGTCTTGAAGTCGCTGCCGGTCGACATCTTTCTCGGCGCCCATGGCAGCTATTTCGACCTCGAATCGAAGTACGGCCGATCGAAGGAAGGGGGCGCCGGAGCCTTCGTCGATCCGGAGGGCTACCGGAGATTCGTTGCCGAGCGGGAGCAGGCGTTCAGAACCGAGTTGGCGAAGCAGAAGGCGGCACCTTCGCAATGATCACGTCGGCCACGTCTTGGAGGGAGCAATTCATGCGATCGCCTTTGTGGCCATCCTGGCCTCTTCATAGCGCGCGACTCGCCCTGCTCGTGTGCGGCCTCGCGTCGCCTTCGCTGGCCCAGCAGAAGCCGTTCCGGGCCCGGATCAGCACGACGTCATACGGTGTCGTCCACGTCCGCGCCGATGATCTGGCCGGCGCCGGATTCGGGCACGCCTATGCGCTCGCCGCCTCCGACATCTGCACCGTTGCCGACCGGTGGGTGACTGTGCGGGCCGCGCGGTCGAAGTACTTCGGGATCGAGGGAGCGCGGGACGGCCAGCAGTCCGTCACCAACCTCCAGAGCGACTTCTACTGGCAGTGGCTCATCGATCGGGACATTGTGGGCAAGGAGCTGAGCCAGTCGCCGCCGGTCGGACCGATCCCCGAGGTGCGCGAGCTCGTCCGCGGTTATGTCGCGGGTTACAACTACTATCTCGCCAAGACGGGCGTCGCGAACATCCCGGATCCACGGTGCCGAGGGAAGCCGTGGATGACGCCAATCACGGAGCGGGACGTGTACCTCCGCGCGTTCCACACCGTCGGCATCGGCACGTCCAACTGGATCGGGCCAATGGTCGACGCCGTCCGCCCCGGCGAGGGCCCTGCGCCCACACCGTCCGGTGACGTCGACGCCCCGGCGCCTCGGCTCACGATGAGCAACGTGATCGCGCTGGGCCGGGACGCCACCGACAACGGCAAGGGCATGGTGTTCATCAATCCGCACTGGCGCTGGCACGAGCCCGAGCGGTTCTTCGAGGTCCACCTCACCGTGCCCGGGAAGCTCGACGTCTACGGCGGCACCTTTCCCGGGATCCCGCTGGTCCTGCTCGGTTTCAACCGCCACGTGGGCTGGAGCCACACCGCGAGCGTGCCCAAGCGAGCGACCATCTATCAGCTCCACATAACGCCCGGCAATCCGACGTCCTATGAATACGAGGCCCAGAGCCGTCCGATCACGCCGACGACGGTCACGGTGACCGCGAAGGAGGACGACGGGCGGCTTTCCAAGCGGCAGCACACTTTCTGGGAGACCCACTTCGGTCCGGTGATCGCGACTTCCGCCTTTGCCTGGACGCCTGCTGCAGCATACGCCGTCAGGACGTCGATCGTCGATTTTCGCTGGCTCAACCAGCAGTACGAAATGAACGCGGCGAGCTCGGCTCAGGAATTGGACGAAGCGGGCAAGCGGTATCTGGCCGAGGGATGGCTCAACACGGTGGCGGCGGACGACCAGGGTCGGGTGATCTACGGCGACCGGTCTTCGGTGCCTAACGTTACGGTTGCATTGCGGGATGCCTGCATCACCTCGAATCTGGGCAAACAGCTCTGGGCACAGCAGCAGATGATCCTGTTGGACGGCTGGCGGAAGGACTGCGAATGGGGCAGCGACCCGGACGCGCCGGTGCCCGGGATCTTCGGCCCCAAGCGGCTCCCGATGCTCGATCGGTGGGACTACGCGACCAACTCGAACGACAGCCACTGGACCAACAATCCCCGGCAACTGCTCGAGGGCTATGACGCGATCATCGGCGATGAGAAGACCCAGCGGAGTTTGCGGACGCGGAACGGCCTGAGCAAGATCGAGGGTCGCCTCGCGGGGACCGACGGCCTACCGGGCAACCGGTTTACGCTGGCTCAGCTCGAGGCGATCACGATGAACGACCGGGTTGTCTCAGGCGAGCTCTGGCGCGACGAGCTGGTGACCTTTTGCCGGACGCTTTCCGTGCGGAAGGGCATTCCGGAGGCGTGCGACGTGCTGGCGAAATGGGATCTTACCGACAACCTGGACAGTCAGGGCGCGGTGCTGTGGCGCCGATTCATGGAGCGCTTGAGCCCGGGCTCGGAGCCCGACGAGAAGCTCTTCACGGTGCCGCTCGATCCCAAGGACGTGCTCCACACGCCGCGCGGGCTCAATGTCGCCGATCCGAGAGTACTGCAATCCCTCGCCGGCGCGATCAGCGATCTCCGCGACAACGGCATGGCGCTCGGCGCTAAGCTCCGCGATACGCAGATCGAGGAGCGCTCGGGGCTCAAGATCGCGATTCACGGCGGGGCGATTTCGACCGGCCAGTACAACCTGATTCTGAACGGTTCGGGCTGGATTCCGGGGAAGGGCTGGCGGCAGGTGATGCACGCGTCGAGCTACGTCGCCTGGGTCCAGTTCACGGACAAGGGGCCGGTGGGCCGGTCGGTCCTCGCCTCGTCGCAGTCCGACAACCCGGACTCGCCGCACCACGCGGATCAGACCGTCTTGTTCTCGAAGAAGCAGTCGAAGGCAATCTTGTTCGAGGAGCGTGATATCAAGGCGGATCCCAAGCTCCAGGTGCTGGACATCTGTCGCTCGGCGGCCGGCGGAGCGTGCCGGTAGCGGATCCGGGGGAGAGCGGAGCCCTCACGTTGCCGGGTGGGTTGATGCCGTTAGGCGGATTCCGCGGCGGTTTGTTCCACGGACCGGCCCCGCCGCGATCGTCGTACCTCAGCGACGGGAGGGATCGATGCTCCGCTCGACTGGGTTGGCTGGAGCACCCGCCGCCCACATCCGCGAACCGAGATGGCCGATCGGAACAAGAAGCAGCACCGGACCTAGATTCGAAAGCAGGTTGATAGCCAGGTCGGTCGCCGGGCCGGCTGGGGCGATGATGAGGTTCCCGACCACCATCCAGACCGCCGAGGCGAGCAGGGCGTAGCCAACCCACCGGGGCTGCAGGCGGCCACGAATAAAGGGGATGGCGAGAAGCGCCGCCCCTACCAGCCAGGCAACCAGTCCCACGACGAACGCGATGACGAACGACGGCGGAGGTGGCGCACCCGCGGCCACGAGCGCGGGGGCTTTCTCGGCCAACCACGGCAACAGAAGTACGCCGTAGAGACTGAGGAACACACCAAAGAATATCCATACGACTGCGAAGAGCACTACGCCGAGAAAGCCGAGCCGGCCCATCGAGCCGGCCACTGCGGCATACATGGCCGGGAGTCCCAGGAGCACAAGCAGGGCGCTCGCCAGGCCGAGTCCGTTGACCGGCACCCAAAGGCCTTGGGTCGCGAAGGCAGAGGGGTCCAGGCCGGCAGTGATCAGCGATCTCAACACGACATGGACAACAAACCCGACGGCACCGATCAGGAGTCCAAGGCCGCTGACGCGATAGAGTTGCGACGTACTCATCAGAGGTAGCTCAGCCAAGCGTCATTCCGGCGCTGCTTGAGCGCCGCGAACCACCGGCAGAGCGGATACATCGCCGCCACCACCAGCGCCCAGATCAGGTAGATCACCGGCAGCGAGTAACCCCACTCGGGCGGCGCACTGAACGGATAGTGCCCGAGGTCCGGCGACTCGAACATCCAGTGGGCCGTGCCATACCGGAGATAGCAGGTGGCCACGGCGAGCAGGTGAATCAGCGCAAAGTGGCAGAAGTAGTAGAACAGCGGCACCTTGCCGATCACGAGCGCCGGGCGAAGGATTCGCGGCGTCCGCCAGTCCATCGCCCCGAGAAAGATGATCGCCGGGCCGAGGGTCATCAGCAGGAACGAGAGCGACGGCGGATACTTCTGCAGGTTGAGGAACGAGAGCGCGGTGAACAGCGGGCTCTTCGCCGCGGTCCAGGGCCGCGGGTCGCCGTAGATGTTGATGCCGCGGACTACCAGGAACGCGAGCGTCACTCCCAAGCCAAGCCGGAAGAGGAAGGCCCGGCGACGCTCTCGGTCCCAGCGGTAGACCTGCCCGAGGCTATATCCCACCGCCGTGACACCAATCCACGGGATCAGCGGATACGCCACGAACACCACATGCGCCGGCGTGTTCAGCACGAAGCCCGGTGCATGCAGGATGGCCCAGAGCGGGTTCGCAGACTGCACGGAGTCGAAGAGGTTGTGGCCCGCGATCAGGACGATGCCGAACGCGGCGACCACGAACGCCGGCAGGCGCACCAGGACCGCGAGCGCGATCATCGCCCAGCCGAGCGCCCAGAGGACGAGCAACATGGTGGTTCGATAGTCGACGTTGAACTGGTAGGCGAAGCAACGGATCAGTCCGACCTCGAGGAAGATCAGCCAGAGTCCGCGCGTGAAGAGGTAGCGGGACAGCTCAGCGGGGGACTTTCGAGCGAGCGAGAGGTATGCGCCGGTGCCGGTGAGCAGGAAGAATACCGGCGCACAGAAGAAGGTGATCCAGCGGGTCAGGAATAACCCGGCCGTGGCGGTGGTGAGATCGACGGGGTTCTGGCCGGGGATGCCGAAGAAGTCACGCGTGTGGTCGAGCGCCATGATGATCATGATCACGCCGCGGACGACGTCGACGGATTCGATGCGCGGGCGACTGGGGCCGGTGGGCGACGCGGCGATCGAACCGGGTAGGGTTATTGGGGGCATGGTCTTGGGCGCGCAGTTCGTCAGGGGGATTCCCGAAGATACGCTCTTGGGGCGTCCGCCGGTGGCAGGGCGGCAGTCTGGCCGCCCCGCCGCCTTACATCGTCTTCAGCTCCGCCACCAGCTTCGCCAACGATGCCTTGGCATCACCAAAGAGCATCGACGTCTTCGGATTGTAGAACAACTCGTTCTCGATGCCCGCAAACCCCGAGCCCATGCCCCGCTTCATCACGATGATCGACTTGGCGTGGTCGGCGTTGAGGATCGGCATGCCGTAGATCGGGCTTTGGGGGTCGGTGCGGGCGGCCGGGTTCACCACGTCGTTCGCTCCGATCACCAGCGCGACGTCGGCGCGGTCGAACTCGCCGTTGATCTCGTCCATGTCCTTGAGCCGATCGTACGGCACGTTCGCTTCGGCCAGGAGCACGTTCATGTGGCCCGGCATCCGGCCGGCGACCGGATGGACCGCGTACTTCACTTCCCCGCCCTTCTTTTCGATCAGGTCGGCCATCTCGCGGACGAGGTGCTGGGCCTGCGCGACGGCCAAGCCGTAACCCGGGATCACGATCACCGACCGGGCGTAGGCGAGCTGGACCGCGGCGTCTTCCGCGGTCACCTGCCGGACCGTGAGACCGGCGGCCGACTTCACCG
>JBDTOH010000405.1:0-5555 GCA_039933355.1 Gemmatimonadota bacterium
CCGCTCCGGGCGGCGGCAGAAAAACGTTAGGCATCGTCCCCGGGCTCCGCGGGTCGATCCGTGCCCGGCCCGTCCCCTCATCTCATTCGTTGCGCCGGCACCACACCTCCCTTGCCGCGTTGCCTGCTGAAAACCATATTCCCCGACCCACACGTATTTCGTTTGGAGTCACAATGGCTTGGCGGGTCCTCGAAGTCGGCGGCGAGGTCTGGAAAGTCTCGATCGCGGCGGAGCGCCGTGCGGACTCCGATCGGTGGGAGTTGGTCCTCTCTTTTCGTGCGGCGGGACCGCAACCCCGGTCCTTCTGGAAGCCTTACCCGATCGTAGCAGTGTCGAGGTCGGTCGTCTACACGCAAGCCGAGCGCATCCCCGATCATGAGCTCAACGCCATTCTGGCGGAGCATCTCTCGTAAGTGGCGGTTGTCATGATGCAGATCCCGGTGCAAGATCTTCGGCGAGTCGTGGCCGCCCTATCGGGTCTTCGGGGAAGAACGATAGCGGACTTCGTGATGCGAACCGACCTCCGCCAGCTCAAGATCGCGATGGATGACGGCCAGATGCTGGTGATCGCCCTCGAGCAGGACGACGGCGGTCGCTCGCATCTGGCGGTCGATGTGGTGACCCCGATCGAAGAGCCGGGGCGTCAGCTCGAAGTAGGGCTTGGCGTGCAGCCGGAATGAGCCGAGTGGAGGCGCGACCCCGCCTTCGGTTTACGAGCTTCGCGCTCGAACGATTGTCCAGCGGACAGTGCCGGGCGGTCGTTACGCTGAATCTTCCCGGCACCCAGCAATACGTCGGACAAGCGGACGGGCTCACTTCTCCCCTCGGCGAGCTCCGCTGTGCGGCGCAGGCCTGCATTCATGCGATCGCGCAGGCGGTGCACGATCCGGGGTTCGAGCTGGTGGGAGTCAAGGCGATCAGAGCGTTCGATGCCACCGTGGTGATCGTCTCGCTCAGTATTCAGGGCGCTGAGCATCACGGCCCGAGAATCGTCGGATCCTGCCTGACGCAAGATGATGCGCCGCGAGGTGCGGCACTGGCGGTCCTGAACGGGACGAACCGACTGCTTTCCGGTCGCCACTTGCATCGCGCGTAGCCAAAATCCAAGCAGGGGCGGTGCAACGCTTTCGGATGGCGTCGCATCCCAGAGTGAGGGCAAGCGGGCGATCTGGCCTCTGGCTTGCACCTTCTAGCCTTGAAATCGAGCCCTCCCCCTCGAGCCGTCCCGCTCGAGCCACCGGGTCACCGGTTTCCTCAAGACCCATGGATCGGAGAGAGTGAAACGCATGCACGTCAAGCGCACTCTAACCTTGCTCGCTCTTGTTGGTGGTTGCGCGCCGTCGTCCGCTCCGGTGGGCGCCCCGACGCCGTCAATCGCGTCGAAGCCGGTTCGCGCCGATTCGAATCTCGTGGTTGCCGCGCAGCCAACCATTGTGCCCGCGCCTCCGCTCCCCGACCACTCTGTCATCGGTGACTCGGCGCTGCTCCGCCGCCTCGCCGCCGATTCCGCAGCTGACGCCGCCATGCTGGAGAAGCTGCACGAGACGACCGTCGCGGCGACCGATCCGACCGCGAGCCTGGAGAGTGCCGCCGCCGAGTTAGGCCCCACGTTCGACATCAACGTGGCGAGTTACGCCGAGCATTCTCGAGTTCGCTACTACCTCGATTTCTTCCAGGGATCCGCGCGCGATCGAATGGCCATCTGGCTCAACCGGTTGCCGCGGTACGAGCCGATGATTCGGGCTGCCATGCTCGCGAACGGCCTCCCCGGCGACCTCGTCTATCTGGGCCTGATCGAGTCGGGCTACTCCAACACCGCCGTGAGTCGCTCGCGTGCCGTCGGGATGTGGCAATTCATGAAGGGCACCGGAAAGGAATACGGGCTCCGGATCGATGGCTGGGTCGATGAGCGCCGCGATCCGCTCCGGGCCACGAACGCGGCGGCCCGCTATCTCGCGCGGCTGACCGATCAGTTTGGATCGCACTACCTGGCTGCGGCAGCCTACAACGGCGGGCCGGGCACGATCAGGCGCGGGCTCAGGCGAATCGGCGGGACCTCCGACGACGCGGCATCCGACGACGAGGCCGCTGACGAGCCATCCGCCGACGACTCGTTTTTCCAGCTGTCCGACACTCGGTACCTCCGGCGCGAAACCAAGGACTACGTGCCCAAGCTCATCGCCGCCGCGATGATCGCGAAGAAGCCGGAGAAATACGGGTTCGAGCCGGTCCACCCGGCCGATCCGTTCCAGGTCGACTCGATCGAAGTGCTCGATGCGACCAGTCTCGAAGTCGTCGCCAAGGTCGGCAATCTGTCGCTGGCGGACCTCCTCGACCTCAACGCGCACTTCCTCCACGCCGTCACGCCGCCGGGTGAGCGTGTCTTCGTCCGGGTCCCGCCCGGGCGCGGCGAAAGTCTCGCTCCGCTGCTCCGCGATCTGCCGGCCGCCGAACGACTCCCCGCCTTCACCTACATAGTGCGCCGTCGGGAGACCTTCCGCTCGGTCGCGAGCCGGTTCGGCCTAACGTTGAAGGACCTGAGCGCGCTCAATCCGAAGGTCAAGGCGGCCAAGGTAGGAACCGGTACCACGCTCGTCATTCCGGGCGCGGCTCAGCTGAAGCTGTTCGCGGCCGAGGACCGGCGCGTGGCAAGTGATCATCGGGGATCGGTCCGCCGGATTCACATTGTTAAGCGGGGGGAGACGCTCTCCGCGGTGTCCCGGCGCTATGGAGTATCCGTGGGCCAGTTGAGCGCCTGGAACGGGCTGGCCGAATCAGCCCGCCTCCATACTGGACAGCGCCTCACGATCGGCATGAAGCGCGGCCATGCGACCGCGCGACGGTCTCCTCAGGCGAAGAAACGCTCGTTACGATCCCGTTCCCGCGCGGGGTAGCCGCACCCTCTTGAGCCCTTTCATCACGGCCGCCGCGTAGTCGCTTCCATCGGCGGCCGTCGTCGTATCCGTCAGCGTCATCGCCGCCCGGGTCGGGCCGAGGTTGTACGCTTTCAGCGCCATCTCCAGATCGGAATCGAACTGACGCAGCATGCGCCGAAGGAATCGAAACCCGAGCCGAAGATTGGTTTCGGGCACCAGCAGGTCCTGTTCGGAAATGCCCGGCTGGAACGCCTGGGCGGTCGGGAGGAGAATCTGGGTCAGGCCTAACGCTCCTCGATTGCTCTTCGCCTGATTCTGAAAGCCGCTCTCGACCTTGACCAGCTGGAAACCCAGCGAAGGATTGATCGCCTCGACCAGCGCGGCGTCGTAGATCTTCCCCGCGAGATCGGCGGGGACGTCGTAGGCCGCCGAGTACTGCGCGATGGCGTTCGCCCGATAGAGCTTCGAGCGGGTGTCCGCCAGGTCGCTCCGAGCTTGCGCCAGCTCCGATCGGACCCGCGCCATGTGGAGCTCGGTCTCGGGCTCCACGGCAACCTGCTGCGGCGCGGGCTTGCTCAAGATCGAACCGACCGCCGTCAGCGTGCCCAGGGCCAGCGCAAGCATCAAGCTGCCGAGCGATCGCTGGACCCAAACACGGGCGGGCCGCGCGAGACTCGCCTCGGGAATCGGGTTGTCGTTCTGCATTCGGGCTCCTTTTGAGTTACGCGCGATCCGGGAGAGCCCAGTTTCCGCTCTTCCCGCCGGCTTTGCGCACCAGACGAATTCCCTCGATGCGCATACCCCGGTCGACCGCTTTAACCATGTCGTAGACCGTCAAGCACGCCACCGCGACGGCGGTGAGCGCTTCCATCTCCACTCCGGTCCGGCCCTGCACCCTCGCTTCGGCCGTGATCCGAACGCCGGGGAGCGCGGGGTCGAGCGTCGCGTCGATCGCCAAGTGGTCGAGCGCGAGCGGGTGACAGAGGGGAATCAGCTCGGCGGTCCGCTTGGCTCCCATCGTGCCTGCGATCCGCGCAACCCCGAGCACATCTCCCTTCGCGATCCCGTTCGCGCGGACGAGGTCGAACGCCTCAGCCGACATTACCACCACGCCTTCTGCCAGGGCGGTGCGCTCGGTCACCTCTTTTTCGGACACGTCCACCATCCGGGCCTTGCCCGAGGCGTCGGTATGACTGAGGCTCATAGAATCTCCGCCAGATCCGCTGTGAGCGTGGCGAGCAGCAGCTGCGGGTTCTGATTGCCCTGCGCGGCCTCGCAGGCCACGCCGACCCGCTCGATCGCGCGGACTAAGGCAGGCGCGGAAGTGACATCCCGGAGGGCCCGCGGGATCTCTCGTGCCGGCCGCTGCCCCATCTGTTGCCGGACCGCGTCCCGAAGCGCGTTCTGGAGCTCCTCGAGCATTGTCGTGAAGTCGCCCCGAGCTTGCCACGGCATCTGGACGATGACGCGCTCGTGTCGGCCCACATCGCCGCCCCTGGCGGCCGCGAGGAGCTGCTCGACCGCCGCGCGCTGACGCTCGTCGCTCGGACCGAAGCTCAAGGCCCGCCCGATCGATCCGCCGGCCTGGTCCGCTCGGCCTGCTCGATCGGCCGTCGAGACATCCGCCGGGCCGTGCGCTTCGAGGAACTGCGCGACGGTTTCCGTGGGAAGAGGTGCAAGACGAACCGGGACCGCGCGAGACCGGATCGTCGGCAAGACTCTCGTCAGATCAGTGGTCGTGAGAATGATGAGCGTGCTCGCCGGTGGCTCCTCGAGGAACTTGAGGAGTGCGTTCGCGGCCTCGGGGCTCGACTCCTGGGAGACCAAGCGCTCGGCGTCCCCGATGATGAAGACCCTCAGGCCGCCCTCCACGGTGGTTAGGCTGCCGATGCGGAGCATGAGCCGGGCGGAGGCTACCCCGTGGGCCGCGAGGCCGTCAGGGGGCTCGTAGAGGGGCTGGAGCCGCCTCTCCGCGATGACGGCGCCGAGGGCTTCCCGGGCCTCTTCGATCTGCTTGTCCGGCTCGGAGGCTTTGGGCCGAAGAATTGGTATGAACCAGTGAAGGTCGGAATGGACGAGGTTCGCGACGAGTCGGCAGGCGCGGCAGACGCCGCACGGCTCCTGAGCGGGCTCTGCGCAAAGGACGAGCTGCGCGAGCCAGAGCGCTAGGCGCTGCTTGCCGATGCCCTCGGGTCCTACGACCATAAGGACCTGGGGCAGCTTGCCTGAAGCACGAGCGGCCGCGAGGCCGCGTCGGGTGGCTTCATGGCCAACGAGAGGGAGTAAGCTCACGGTCGAATGATAGGGTGATTTGGGGCTGGGCGAAAGCGGCAGATATTGCCATAAGACGTTATGCTACATAGCTTTGTCTCACTGTACTGAATTCGCTTGTTCGATCGTGGGACGAAGTGGTCGAACCCACGAGTGTGACTGCTTGCTTTTGAGCAGTTTGGTGTGAGGGGTCGCTGAATTTTCCGTCTCGACGTTGCAGATTGTCGTGCCCGTATGGCCAATATGGCGGTGGTGTGATCGCGGCCTTTCCGTGGACGGCTCGGTTCCAAACCGACACGAATCGATGGCAGATCATTGTCCCCATCGACTGTGACCGCTATTTTTGCGGCCCTGCCTTCCCGAGTAGCTCAGTTGGTAGAGCAGCTGACTGTTAATCAGCGGGTCACA
>JBDTOH010000406.1:0-5538 GCA_039933355.1 Gemmatimonadota bacterium
TCTCCCCGCGCGAGCTGGTCAAGCGCGGCGGCTTCGTCCTGATGGCATGCCTGGCCCTCCACGACAAGGCGGCACCCGATAAGGCCTTCTCAGCCTGGTTACCGCTGATCGAAAAGGGCGCGCGCGACGAGCGCACCTTCGTGAAGAAGGGTGTGAGCTGGGCGCTCCGCGCGATCGGACGGCGGAACGAGGCCCTCAACGCGGCCGCCGTCGCAACGGCCGAGCGCCTGGCGGGCTCGGGAGAACCCGCGGCTCGGTGGGTCGGCAAAGACGCAGTCCGCGAGCTGGTGAGTCCCAAGGTCCGCGCCGCGCTTGCTCGGCGAGCCGGGAGGAAGCGCCGCCTAACGGCGTGACTGGTCGGATCAGCGCCCCGCCGCTTGCCGGGCAATCGCGCTGAACGCGGCTTCACGCGCAGCCTGCAGCCACCGCGTTCCACCCGGCGTGGGCCATGCGCTCGTCTGAACGACGACCACGCCACGCGCCGGGTTCACGTAGATGGACTGCCCGTAGATTCCGCTCGCGACGAAGACGCCCTCACCGCCATAGGGAATCCACCACTGATAGGCATAACCAACCCGCGGCCGTCCGGTGGAGTCCGGTGGCGCGGGCCTGAGGTAGTCGGCGTCGGGTGTGGTCGACTGGCGGACCCACGACTCCGACACGACCCGCCGGCCGCCGAGCTCGCCGCCCCGCATCATCAGCAGACCGACCCGGGCATAGTCGCGGACGGTCGCGTTGAAGCAGGCGAAGGCACAGCTGTTAGGCTGCCCCTTGGCCTGATAGATGAACGCGTCCGACTCCGCCCCCAGCTTGCTCCACAGCTTCTGCTCGGCCCACCGATTGAGGCGCTCACCGGTCACCCGCTCGAGCAAGAGGCCGAGCAGCTGGGTGTTGACGCTCTGGTAGTTGAACTCGGTACCGGGCTTGGTCGCCGTGGGCTTCATCGATCGCACGAAGTCCGAGAACGACGGCATCCCTGAGACCAGTGCCGCGCCGATCGAAGCGGCGCCGGAGGTCGAGTCGCGATAGTTCTCGTTGTAGTCCACCCCGGTGGCCATCTGCAGCACGTTCTTGATGGTCGCGTCGCGATAGCCGCTCGACGCCAGCTCGGGCAGATACTTGGTCACCGGATCGTCAACGCTGCCGAGTTTGCCCGCTTCGATTGCGGTGCCAACCAGGATCGACACGATCGACTTCTCGACCGACTGGGAGACGAATCGCGACCGGCGGTCGGCGCCGTGGGCGTACCGCTCGTAGAGAACAGTGTCGCCGTGCAGCACGAGAAGGCCGGTCACGTAGCCTTGCGCGATGTACTCGTCCAGCGACACATCCTTGCCCTCGACCCGAATCGTTGCGTCGAACGGCGCGACCCGCCCGGTCACGAGCGGGAACACCGGGCCGGACCGCCTAACCGGATCGATCCGGAAGCCGAGCTCGTCGATGTGATGGAAGTAGTAGAGGTTGTGGGGCGGCGACATGTAGCTGTACGGGTCCACCAAGAGGCCCTTGGGCCTCATCTTGGCGATGTCGATCACAGCGGACTGGTGCGCGACGGCCGGCGTCTGAGCGGCCCCGACCGACGGGATTGCAAGCGCGACGCCTGCGAGCGCGGTGAGGAATGCGAGCGGACGAGCGATGATCATCGTTGGACTACCTCGAGCGGTTGGTTCACGTCGACTGTCATCCTGAGCCCGGCAAGGGATCTACCGCGCATGCTCCCGGATTCCGCGGGGCAAATCCCTCAGTCGTTGCACTCCCTGGGGATGATATCGGGTCGGGATGGCATCGAGTGCAACGATGCCACGATGATCAAATTAGCACGGGCCGACCGGCGGCGGAGGCCCCGACTCGATCTGGGCGCGGTGCGGCTTGCGGAGCGGCTCGTCACGTGGCTCTTTATAGAATAGAACGTACCCTTCCCCAGTCGAGGCTCGCATGCACACCGCCCTTCGCTCCCTTCTCGTCGTGGGAACGGTCGCGCTGTCCCTGACGCACTCCGCCGCAGGCCAGGCGCAACCGAACCAGGCCGAGCTTCGCACGAAGCGCTGGGCGATCGAGAACGAGCTGGCGAGCGTGGCCGTGATCGAGCGCAAGCTCATGATCCCTATGCGCGACGGCGTCCGGATGGCGGCCGACCTGTACTACCCCAAGGACGCCTCGAAGAAGTACCCCACCATCTTCGTGCGCACGCCGTACAACTTTAATTTCTGGGACGTGCGCTTGCGGGCGCCGAGCGACATGAGCACGATCCTCGACGCCGTGAAGCGCGGCTATGCCTGGGTCGACATGAACGAACGGGGCCATTTCTTCTCCGAGGGGAGCTACGACATCTTGGGCCCGCCGACCACTGACGGCACCGATGCGATCAGTTGGATGGCGTCTCAGCCCTGGTCCAACGGCAAAGTGGGCACCATCGGGTGCTCCTCGACGGCCGAGTGGCAGATGGCGGTCGCGGCGATGGGGAACCCGGCGTATGCGGCGATGATCCCGCAGAGCTTCGGCGCCGGCGTGGGCCGGGTCGGTCCGTATTACGAGCAGGGCAACTGGTATCGGGGCGGCGCGGTCCAGATGCTGTTCATCGCGTGGCTCTACGGGGAGCAGAATCAGGTCCGCCCGATGTTCCCGCCTAACACCTCCCGCGAAGATCTGATCCGCGCGTCCAAGTCCTTCGACCTCGCGCAGCAGATGCCGCCCGTCAATTGGGACAGCGCGCTCCGCCACCTCCCCGAGATGGACATCCACAAGGCCGTGGACGGTCCCCGCGGCATCTTCGCCGACTCGATGCCGGTCCCGACCGGTGGCGCCATGATCAAGCGCGCGCCGAACGATCCCGCCTGGTACAAGGGCGGGCTCTGGCACGACGACATGGTCATCAACGTGCCCGGCCTCTGGTTCATGTCGTGGTACGATGTGTCGGTCGGCCCTAACCTCGCCACGTATAACCAGGTGCGGAAGACGGCGCGTCCTGAAATTGCCAACCAGCAATACGCGGTGATCGCACCGGTGCTCCACTGCTCGTACAAGCGCGCTACGGAGAACACGGTGGTCGGCGAGCGGAGCATGGGCGACGCTCGGCTGGACTATGACGCGCTCACGTACGGCTGGTTCGACATCTTCCTCAAGGGAGAGAAGAGCCGCCTGCTCGACACGCTGCCCAAGGTGCGGTACTTCACTATGGGGCTCAACAAATGGCAGGGCTCGGACACCTGGCCTCCGGTCGGAGCGGGCCCGCTCACCTACTACCTCTCGAGCGGCGGCAATGCGAATACGGCCGCCGGTGACGGCGCGCTCTCGCTTAAGCCACCGGCCGCCGACAAACCGGACGGCTTCAGCTACGACCCGATGAACCCCGTCCCGTCGTACGGCGGCAACGTCTGCTGCACCGGTAACGCAGTGGTCGGCGGCGCACTCGATCAGCAGAAGATGGAGCAGCGGAACGATATTCTGGTCTACTCGACCGACCCGATGACCGAGGGCACCGAGGTGAGCGGACCGATCGACGTCACGCTCTATGTGTCGTCCGACGCGAAGGACACCGACTTCACCGTGAAAGTGCTCGACGTGTATCCCGACGGCCGAGTGTACAACCTGGACGAGACGATTCAGCGGGTCCGATATCGCGAGGGCTACGACAAGCCCGAAACGAGGATGGAGCCGGGCAAGGTCTACAAGGTGGCGCTCCAGCCGATGACCACGAGCAATTACTTCGCGCCCGGCCATCGAATTCGGATCGAGGTCTCGAGCAGCAACTTCCCGCGGTTCGATCGGAACTTGAACACCGGGGGGAAGAACTACGACGAGGCGACGGGTGTGACGGCTCGCAACCAGGTGCATCACTCGAAGCAGTATCCGTCGACGATCCGACTGTCGGTCGTGAAGCGGCCGCAGGTCTGACGCTCGGATCGCCGGCGGGTCGGGCCGACCTGCTACGTGTCGGGTTTGACCAGCCGATTCCGATCTAAGGAGTGGACCAGCAACGATACCGACTCCAACGCCAGGAGGGCTCATGGCAAAGAAGGAGAACACTCCGGAGAACGCGAAAGGCCCGGTCGAGTCTCAGGACCTCGAGGTCAGGGAGGTGAGCGCGGTCGCGGCGGACGCGGTGAAGGGTGGGAGAGTCGCGTCCCATGACATAACGATTACCAAGACCGTCGACAAGACCACGCCTCGATAAGCTGACGGGGGTTCGGGGGCTGCACCGCAGGTCGCTCACCGTACAGCGCATCTGAGCGCGCCCTCTCCTGTACCCTGGGAAAGGGCCCGGCGCTTATTGGTTGCTTCGCCTCAGTTCGCCTGCGCCAAGATCGACCTCACCCATCGAAGCCCGAGACCGGCCGGCGCATCGGAGCTACCAACGCCACGCACGGGGGGATAGAATCTCTCCGAACCATTGTCGCATCCCATAGCGTTGTCCGGACTGCCGCCCGCCCTCCGCGGGGTCAGCGGGTGATGACCGCCTCTCTCACAGTCTCCGCGAACGCCTACGCCAAGGCCACCATGCAAGCGAAGCAGCTCCTCCTCCCGATGTCGGTCGCAATCCCGGCGTCCCTGCCCGCCCAAGCCCGGCGATTCGACTATGAGGCGCTCCGCGGGTCGGATCAAAGCACCGACCCTCATCATGACGAATCTCCAGGACTTCCGAGTGCCCCCGTCGCAAGCGTTCAAGCTCTCCCACGCCCTCAAGGACAACGGAGTCGAGGTCAAGCTGTTCGGCTACCCGGGCCGGAGCCACTTTCCCGGGGATCCGGTCCGGACATTGGACGTGTACCGGCGGTGGATCGACTGGATCCGCACGCAGATAGGGACGGGCACGGCAACGTCGATGCGATGAGGCCATGATGGATTCACGTTATGCTGGTCTGCTCCTGATCGTGGGTTGTACCGGCGGCACCGCCGAACGCCCGGCGCCCCGCTATCAGGACCTCAGCGCCCTGTTCCAGGAGTGGCGCCGGTTCCAGCAGCCGAAGCTGGTCGAAGGCGTGCCGGACTACTCCCCGGCAGCAATGGCGGCTCAGCGCCAAGAGCTCGCCGTTATGCAGGAGCGCTTGGCCGCCATCGACACCGCAGGGTGGTCCATCCCGCAGCAGGTCGACTATCGGATCGTGAAGGCGGAGATGAACGGCCTCGACTTCGATCACAGGGTGCTGCAGCCGTGGGCGAGGAACCCGGCATTCTACGTGACGGTGTTCCCCGACGAGAGCGATCAGCCCGCGCGCGAGGGCCCGGTCACGGCCGGCGCGATCGAGCTCTGGAGCTACCGGTTCCCGCTCGCCGCCGACGACGCACGCAAGGTCGGTGACGGACTTCGGACGATCCCGAAGCTCTTGGAGCAGAGCCGGACCAATCTAGTCGGCAACGCGAAGGACCTCTGGGTCTACGGCACCCGATCGATCAGACAGCAGAGCGCCGACCTCGCGGCCCTCTCGCCCAAGGTTCAGGGAACGGCCCTCGCGGCCGACGTCGCCCGCGCCAAGGAGGCGACCGACTCCTTCGCGGTCTGGCTCGACCGGCAAGCTGGAAGCAAGACGGAGCCTTCCG
>JBDTOH010000407.1:0-5522 GCA_039933355.1 Gemmatimonadota bacterium
TCGCGCCCGGAGGCTGGAGCGGTTTCTGACCCAGCCGTTCTTCGCGACGGAGCAGTTCACCGGCATCAAGGGAAAGGATGTCAGCCTGCAGGACGCACTCGACGGCTGTGAGCGGATTCTGCGCGATGAGTTCAAGGACTACCCGGAAAGCGCGCTCTACATGATCGGCGCGGTGGACGAGGCGAAGGCTAAAGCCAAGCCGGCCGGGGCGCCCGCGCCCGCAGCAACTCCTCCGCCGGAGGCCGCTCATGCCGACGCCGCTCATACATCTTAAGGTGCTGCTCCCGTTCGGCGTATTCGTGGAGAAGGCCGGCATATCGCGCATCGTTGCGGAGACCCATGAAGGCTCGGTCGGGCTGCTGCCGCGCCGACTCGACTGTGTCGCAGCGCTCGTGCCCGGGATCTTTACCTACCAAATCGGTTCCGCGCCCGAGGCATATGTCGCTGTCGATCAGGGGGTGATGGTGAAGGCGGGCCTGGACGTGCTGGTTTCCGTTCGCCGAGCGATCAGCGGCACCGACCTGGGCAAATTGCGTGATGCCGTGGAAAAGGAATTCCGAGCCGTGGACGAACAGGAACAAGACGTGCGCGTGGTCACTGCAACAATGGAAGCCGCATTCCTCCGTCGCTTCGCGGAGGTGCACGATGGCTGACGAACCCACGCTTGCGGAGCAGGTCGGGGCGAAGGCGGCGCGCAAGCTCGAGGCGCGGCATAACCCGGCCCACAGCGTGTGGTTCGGACTGGGCATGATGGGGCTCATCGGCTGGTCGGTGGCGGTGCCGACGCTGCTCGGCGCGGCGCTCGGTCTCTGGCTGGACCAGCATCATCCCGGCCGCCATCCCTGGACCCTGGCGCTGCTGGTCGCCGGGCTCGCTCTCGGCTGCCTGAACGCGTGGCACTGGGTCACCAAAGAAGACCAGGCGATTCACGAGAAGTCGGATGGTACCGATGAATGAAACCCTGTCCCTAGCTTTGGCATCCCTGGCCGGATTGGTGCTCGGCGGGCTCTTCTTCGGCGGCCTGTGGTGGACCATCCAGCGGGGGGTGTCGTCTCGATATCCGGCGAGCTGGTTTCTCGGCAGCGTGCTGGCGCGGATCAGCATCACGGTGGCGGGATTTTACTTCGTCGCCGGCGCGCGTTGGGAACGGTTCCTGTCGTGTCTCGCCGGATTCGTCATCGCCCACCTCGCGGCGACGTGGCTCCAGCGGCCATCGGCCAAGAGTCGCGGTGATTCGGCGCAAGCGGCTCGCCATGCGCCTTAGTCCCGATCAGTGGATCTTCTGGCAGCACGGATTTCTCAAACTCAACGCCACGATTGCGTTCACGTGGGGACTGATGCTCGTGCTGGCCGTGGGCTCCAAGCTCATCACCCGCAATCTTTCAACCGGCCTGAATCGGTCGCGCTGGCAGAACCTCCTCGAGATCGTGGTCACCGCGATCGAGAAGCAGATCGAGGAAGTCGGCCTCCGTCACCCGGAGAAGTATCTCGGCTTTCTGGGCACACTCTTCCTGTTCGTGGCGCTGGCCGCCTTCTGCACGGTCATTCCAGGCTACGTACCGCCGACGAGCTCGCTTTCCACTACCGCGGCGCTCGCGCTCTGCGTCTTCGTTGCGGTGCCGATGTTCGGCATCGAGGAACAGGGGGTCGGCGGCTACCTCAAGTCGTACGTTCAGCCAACGGTCATCATGCTGCCGTTCAACATCATCAGCGAGTTGTCGCGCACGCTTGCCCTGGCTGTCCGCCTGTTCGGCAACATGATGAGCGGGGCGATGATCATCGGCATCCTGCTCACCATCACGCCCTTCATCTTTCCGATCGTCATGACCGCGCTCGGCCTCCTCACCGGCGTGGTGCAGGCATACATCTTCAGCATCCTGGCGGCTGTCTATATCGCGGCTGCGACGCGGACTCGCCATCCCAAACCGGCGCCCGCGCCGGCCCCATGATGCCTCCCCGACCCAGCCCAAGGCCCCCCCATGGATAACATCACTGTCGTCGCCGTTGCATCCATCTGCACCGCCGGGTTCGCAACCAGCGTCGGCTGCATCGCGCCAGCACTGGGCGAAGGGCGGTCCGTCGCGACGGCGCTGACGGCGCTGGCGCAACAGCCCGACGCCTCCGCAACTATTACTCGAACCCTTTTCGTCGGGCTGGCCATGATCGAGTCCACCGCCATCTACTGCTTCGTGGTGTCGATGATTCTCATCTTCGCCAACCCTTTTTGGAATCACGTGATTGCCCAGGCTGCGGGCAAGTAGCCGATGCTGATCGACTGGTTCACCATCGGGGCGCAGGCGCTCAATTTCCTCATCCTGGTGTGGTTGATGAAGCGGTTCTTGTATAAGCCGATCCTCGGAGCCATCGATGCCCGGGAGAAGGCGGTCGCGAAGGAGCTCGCCGACGCCGATGCGAAGAAGGTCGAAGCCCGGAAGGAGCACGATGATTTCCAGCACAAGAACGAGGAATTCGACCAGCAACGCGCCGCGCTTTTGAGCAAGGCGACCGACGAGGCCAACGCCGAACGTCAACGTCTGCTCGACGAAGCGCGGAAGGCTGCCGATGCGATGAGTGCGAAACGCCAGGCTGCCCTGGTGACCGACGCCGAGAACCTCGATCAAGCCGTCACCCGCCGGACTCAACAGGAGGTGTTTGCCATCGCGCGTAAGGCGCTGGCGGATCTCGCCACCACGAGTCTGGAGGAACGGATGACCGCTGCGTTCACCCGGCGGTTGGGTGACATGGACGGTGCGGCGAAGGCCAGCCTCGGCGCGGCGCTTCGGGCGGGCGGCCAACCGTCGCTCGTGCGGAGCGCGTTCGACCTGCCGCCGGACCAGCGCGCGGTGATTCAGAATGCCATCAACGAAGCCTTCTCGGCCGATGTCCGCCTTCGGTTCGAGACAGCCCCCGAGCTGATCAGCGGCATCGAGCTGACCGCGAATGGCCAACGAGTGGGCTGGAGCATCAGCGGTTACCTTGGGTCGCTCCAAAAGGGAGTGGATGGACTTCTGAAGAGGAGTAACAAGCCTGAAGCCAAACCGGCGCCGGAGCCGACTACGGCTCCGCGGGAACGCGCCAGCCCGTGACCGCTGCGCCGCGGACCCTGCAGCAGGTCTTCGACTGCGCGTTTGACGGACTTCGCCAAGTGCGGGAAGCATTCGCCCCCGAACTGGTCGCGCGCGAAATCGGCACAACGATTGGTGTCGCCACCGGGGTCGTCCAGGTTTCGGGCCTCCCCGGTGTGGGCTTTGAGGAACTGGTCCGGTTTCCCGGCGACGTGCTCGGGATCGCCTTCAACGTCGACAAGGATGAGATCAGCGTCGTGTTGCTCGGTGAATCCCAGCACCTGCACGCCGGTGATGATGTCGAGCGTACCGGCCGCGTGATGGACGTGGCCGTGGGTGAGGGTTTGCTGGGACGCGTCATCGACCCGCTCGGCCGGCCGCTCGATGGAAACGGGCCGGTGACAGCGAGTGAACGTCTTCCGATCGAGCGCCCCGCCGCTCCCATCATGGACCGTGCCCCGGTTACGGTGCCGCTCCAGACCGGCCTCAAGGTGGTCGATGCGATGATTCCGATTGGGCGGGGCCAGCGGGAATTGATCTTGGGCGACCGCCAGACGG
Organism: Gemmatimonadota bacterium; assembly: GCA_039933355.1. Classification (GTDB taxonomy): domain Bacteria; phylum Gemmatimonadota; class Gemmatimonadetes; order Gemmatimonadales; family GWC2-71-9; genus SHZU01. The sequence goes on from JBDTOH010000407.1 coordinate 3,624, forward strand.
GTAAGACTGCCATTGCGATCGACGCCATCGTAAATCAGCGCGGTAAAAACGTGCTCTGCGTCTACTGCGCAATCGGCCAGCGCGCCTCCTCCGTCGCGAAGGTCGTGGCCGGCCTTCGGGAACGAGGCGCGATGGATTACACGGCGGTCGTGGTCGCCGAAGGGAACAATCCGCCCGGGCTCTTATTCATCGCGCCGTACGCCGCGACCAGCATCGCCGAGCATTTCATGGAAGCGGGGCGCGACGTGCTGATCGTGTACGATGATCTCACCCAGCACGCGCGCGCATACCGCGAGCTGTCCCTTCTGCTCCGGCGCCCACCCGGACGCGAGGCGTATCCCGGGGACATCTTCTATGTCCACTCGCGGATGTTGGAACGGGCCACCCACCTGCGCGAGGAACGCGGGGCCGGTTCACTCACCGCGTTACCCATCATCGAGACCGAGGCGCAGGACATTGCCGCCTACATTCCGACCAACCTGATTTCGATCACCGACGGGCAGATTTACCTCTCGCCATCGCTCTTCGAGGCGGGCGTGCTGCCCGCCGTGGACGTCGGCAAGTCCGTATCGCGCGTCGGCGGCAAGGCGCAGCTCGCCGCCTATCGCGCCGTGGCGGGCGATCTCAAGCTGGCCTATGCGCAGTTCGAGGAGCTCGAGACATTTGCCCGGTTTGGTGCCCGGATGGACGAAGACACCCGCAAGAGTATCGAGCATGGGCGCCGGATCCGTGCCTGCCTCAAGCAGCCCGAGTTCTCCCCGGTGGCGGTGCCCGCGCAGATCGCGATCCTGCTGGCGCTGTCTGCGGGACTCTTCGACCCGGTAGCGATCGACCAGATGACGGACGCCGCCCGCGCTGTCGGCGAGGCCGCCGCATCGATTCCGGCCGAGGTGAGCGGGCGATTCGAAACCGCCGATACTTTGAGCGACGACGATCGGGAGACCGTGGTCAAAATCGCTCGCAAAGCTGTTGTCCGTTTCCTGCCCAAGCCCACGCCCGAGGTGAAGCCGTGAGCGACATCACGGCGAGCCTGCGCCGGAAGATCGGCAGCGCCGGAGATCTCCAGTCGGTCGTCCACTCGATGAAGGCCCTCGCGGCGGCGAGTGTCGGGCAATACGAGAAGGCGGTCGGCGCGCTGGCCGACTACTTCCGAACCGTGGAGCTCGGGTTAGGTGCCTGCGTTCGGCTGCTCGAGTTGGTCCCCCGCGCGGCGGAACGGAAGCGGCACCCCGATGGGCGGCCGATCGGCGTCATTGTGTTCGGTTCCGATCAGGGACTGGTCGGCCGCTTCAATGAAGTGGTTGCGGATTTCGCGATCAAAACGCTTGCAGCGTTGCCGGGGACGCCCCAGGTCTGGGCGGTCGGCGAGCGCGTTCATGCCCGCCTGGTTGACGCGGGCCTCAAGATGATAGGACTCTTTCCAGTACCGAGCTCAGTCAACGCGATCACGCCGCTCGTGGGGCGGATTCAAATCGAAGCCGCCGCGCATCGAACGAAGGCCGACGATGCCGGGCTCTACCTCTTCTACAACCGCCCTCACCCCGGGGGCGTCTACGATCCGGTCGGCCAACGGCTGCTCCCCCTCGACGCCCAATGGCAAGCGGGCCTGGCCAAGGTCCAGTGGCCGACCTCGACGGTGCCCGAAGTGATGGGTATCGGGACCGCAACACTCCGGGAGCTGATCCGGGAATACCTTTTTATCTCGCTCTTCAGGGCGTGCGCCGAATCGCTCGCGAGCGAGAACGCGAGCCGGCTAGCGGCCATGCAACGCGCCGAAAGGAACATCGACGATTTGTTGGACGGCCTCAAAGCGACATTCCGCCGGTTGCGGCAGACGAGCATCGACGAGGAGTTGTTCGACGTCATCTCCGGCTTCGAAGCCCTGAGGGCGGGTGATGG
>JBDTOH010000408.1:0-5514 GCA_039933355.1 Gemmatimonadota bacterium
AAGGTGCTCGCGCTCGACGCCAAGATCAACATCGACGACAACGAGCTGGACCGGCGTCCCGATCTCGCGGCGCTCCGGGACGAGAGCGCCGAAGATCCCGCCGAGGTGGCCGCGCGGAAGGCTGGGCTCACGTTCATCAAGCTGGACGGCAACGTCGGCTGCGTCGTCAATGGGGCCGGCCTCGCGATGGCGACGATGGACCTGGTGAAGTACTACGGCGGCGCGCCCGCCAACTTTCTCGACATCGGCGGAAGCTCGAACCCCGAGAAGGTCGTTAACGCGCTGCGGATCATTACCAGCGATCCCGCCGTGAAGGTGATCCTGTTCAACATCTTCGGCGGGATTACGCGAACGGACGACGTCGCGAACGGGATCGTGGCCGCGACGAAGCAGTTCAAGGTGAACGTTCCGATCGTCATCCGGCTGACCGGCACGAACGAGGAGGAGGCCCTCGCGATCCTCAAGAGCGTCGGCATGAAAGCCCTCAACGATATGGACGAAGCGGTCAAGCAGGCCGTCGCGCTGGTCAAGGAGGCCGCGTGACCATATTCGCCAACGCCGACACTCGGCTTCTCGTGCAGGGGATCACCGGCCGCGACGGATCCTTTCACACGAACCAGATGATTGCGTACGGCACCAAGGTGGTTGCCGGCGTCACACCGGGGAAGGGTGGCCAGAAGTTCGAAGGGTCCGTCCCGGTATTCAACACCGTCGCGCAGGCGATGAGGGAGACCGGCGCCAACACGTCGGTCATCTACGTCCCGCCGATGGGCGCGGCCGCCGCGATCGCCGAAGCGGCCGATGCCCGGATCCGGCTCATCGTGTGCATTACCGAAGGCGTTCCGGTGCTCGACGTTGCCAAGATTATGCCGCTCGTGCGCGAACGTGGGTCGCGGCTCATCGGCCCGAACTGTCCTGGGCTCATCTCTCCAGGCTCAGCCAAGGTCGGCATCATTCCCGGCTCGATCTGCATGCGCGGACGGGTCGGTCTGGTGTCGCGGAGCGGCACGCTCACGTACGAGGTGGTCAATCAGCTGACCAGGAACGGGATCGGTCAGAGCACGTGTGTCGGTATCGGCGGCGACCCGGTGATTGGAACCAACTTCATCGACGTGCTGGCTGCGTTCCAGTCCGATCCGGAGACCGACGCGATCGTGATGATGGGAGAGATCGGCGGGACCGACGAGCAACAGGCCGCGTCGTTCATCTCCGGCCACGTCACCAAGCCGGTGGTCGGCTTCATTGCCGGGCAGACCGCGCCCCCGGGCCGCCGCATGGGCCACGCCGGCGCCATCGTCTCAGGGTCGTCGGGCACCGCGGCGGAGAAGATCGAGGCGTTCAAGGAGGCCGGCGTGGCCGTGATGGAGCGGCCGGTCGATGTGGTCAGGCTGGTTCGAGAGGTGCTCGCGAAGTCGTGATGGTCGGCACCGGGATGACAGGGTCGGGATGACCGCGATGGATGGACGCCCAAAGGAGAGCTCATGTCGGGCAGGACAACGTTAGGCATCGTCAAACCGGATGCGGTCGCCGCCGGCAACCTCGGCAACATTCTCGCCCACCTCGAGCGGGAGGGCTACCGGATTCGCGCCGGCCGCCTCCATCGGCTCACCGCGCCGCAGGCGGCGGCTTTCTACGAGGTCCACCGGGGCCGGCCCTTCTACGACGAGCTCTGTTCGTTCATGTCGAGCGGGCCCTGCTTTCCGATGGCGCTCGAACGCGACGACGCGGTCAAAGCGTTTCGCACCACCATCGGCTCCACCGACCCCGCCGACGCAGCGCCCGGAACGATCCGGAAGCTCTTCGCCGAGTCGAAAGGCAAGAACGCGGTTCACGGATCGGATAGCGACGAGAACGCGGCCCGTGAGATCGCGTTCTTCTTCACCGAATCCGAGCTCGCGGGCCTCTGGGGGTAGCTCGGGCATCACCTGGTAGGCCCGGGCGGACCACCCCAGGCCGGGATCTCGACCGATCGGCCTGTTTGACCTAACTCAGCTTCCCAGCTATAGTTAGCGGTTATGCTCCGAGTTGATGTCAGGGACGTTCGCAAAGGACCGGTCGAGACGATCGGTGAGATCCCGGCTGACGATCCCCTGTTCAAGGGACTCGAGCTCGAGCTCGGCGGAGCACTCGCCGTCTCAGGGTTGCTGGAGACGACCAGCCGCGGCGGGTATTTCTGGCATGGACAGTTTGAGGGACGCGCCAATCGGTTCTGTCGGCGATGCCTCAAGGAGTTCGTCCAGCCTATCTCGGGTCAGGCGGCGGTGCTGTTTTCGCCTGACCCGGACCTGCAGGACGACCCGAGCGTGTATCCGCTCGTCGAGCCGGTTTCGCAGGTGGACGTTACTGAAGCGGTGCGCGAAGAGCTCGCGCTCACAGTATCCGCCTATCCCCTTTGCCGGGAAGACTGCGCCGGATTGTGCCAGCGCTGTGGAGCGGATCTCAACCTCGGCCCGTGCTCCTGCACGACGTCGACCGAACCAAGTTGAGGACATGAGTCATGGCTGTACCGAAGAGAAAGACCTCAAAGCGCCGTAAGCGGATGCGTCGCAGCCACCACTCGGCTGCCGGCATGAAAGTCCAGGCCTGCCCCCGCTGCGCGTCGCCGAAGCTCCCCCACCGCGTCTGCGGCGAGTGCGGTTACTACGCGGGCAAGAAGCGCCTCGAGGTCGAGGACAGCTGAGCGTGGTCCGCATCGCGCTCGACGCGATGGGGGGCGACCTCGCCCCCAAGACCGAGGTCGACGGCGCCGTCCAAGCGCTGCGCGAGCTCCCCGGCGATTTCGTCATCCAGCTGGTCGGGCAAGGCCCCGCGATCGAAGCGGAGCTGGCTCGCCATCCGGCGGCCGATCGGTCCCGCATCACCATCATCGACGCGCCCGAAGTCATCGGCATGGCCGACAAGCCGCTCGAAGCAGTTCGTCGCAAGCGGAAGTCGAGCCTCGTCGTCGGACTCGATCGCCAAGTTCGAGGCGACAGCGACGTGCTGGTCTCCGCCGGGAATACCGGCGCGATTCTCGCCGCATCAACGGTCTTGTTCGGACTCCATGAAGGCGTCCAGCGCGCCACCGTCGGCACCCCGCTTCCGACCGCGCAAGGCCCGGTGTTCATGCTGGATGCCGGGGCGAACCTGGATTGTTCGCCCCGCGAGCTGGTCGGGTTTGCCTATCTGGGCACCGTGTACATGCAGGACATCATCGACCGATCCCATCCCACCGTGGGATTGCTCAACGTCGGCGAAGAGGACGAGAAGGGAACTGCTGTGATCCGGCAGACTCATCAGCTCCTCAAGAAGGCCGACGGGCTCAACTACATCGGCAACATCGAAGGGCGCGACATCCTCGGCGGTCATGCCAAGCTCGGGCGGGTCGACGTGATCGTGTGCGACGGCTTCGTCGGCAACATCGTGCTCAAGTTCTACGAATCCGTCCTCGACCTGGTCCGGCACCTCGCCCAGGACGCGGGGCTGTGGGAGAAGCCGGAGACCCAGCTCGCGTTCCACCCGCTCGACTATTCGCAATACGGTGGGGCTCCGCTACTCGGCGTCAAAGGCAATTCGATCATCTGCCACGGCAGCTCGAGCTCCAATGCGATCACGAACGCGATCCGGGTTGCGATCCAATGCGTCACCGTGAAGCTGAGTCAGCACATCGGCGTCGAGCTCGCCGCTCACGAGGCGACGGGTAGGCTTTGATGCGGCGGCCGATCGTCGAAATCGCCGGACTCGGGGCAACGGCGCCCAGTCGGGTCGTCACGAACGACGATCTGGCGAAGGTTCTCGATACCTCGAATGAGTGGATCCTCGATCGGACCGGAATCCGGGAGCGGCGGATGCTCGGTCCGGACGAGAAGCTCTCCGATCTCTTTGTCCTCGCCGCGAAGGACGCACTCAACCGCGCCGGGGTTGCGTACGCCGACATCGATACGATCATCTGCGGCACCTGCACGCCGGATCGCAGGCTTCCATCCACCGCGTGCGAGGTCCAAGGCAAGATGGGCGGCGGGACCGCGGCCGCGTTCGACGTCAATGCCGCCTGTCCCGGCTGGCTCTACAGCCTTACCGTGGCCGAAGGGTTGGTGGCCGCCGGGACCAGCCGGAACGCCCTCGTGTTAGGCGGGGATCGGGTCTGGTCGATCGTCGACCGCAGCGACCGAGGCACCGCGGTGCTCTTCGGTGACGGCGCCGGCGCCGCAGTGGTCCGCGCAGCCACCTCGGACCGCGGCATCCTGTCGAGCGTTCTCGGCGCCGAGGGGTCGCTTACGGACCTGCTGTACATTCCCGCCGGCGGCTCGTCGGAGCCTCCCAGCGTCAAAACCGTGGAAGAGAAGTCGATGTTCGTGAAGATGGCCGGCCGCGAGGTGTTCAAGGTGGCGGTCCGCCGAATGGCCCAGGCCGGCCATCAGGCGCTGGAGCAAGCCGGCATCGCGCCCGATCAGCTCAACCTGCTGGTCCCCCATCAAGCCAACCTCCGGATCATCGAGGCGACCGCCAAAGAAGCGGGGGTGCCGCTTGCCAAGGTGATGGTCAACGTCGACAAGTACGGGAACACGTCGGCGGGCTCGATTCCGCTCGCGCTGGTCGAAGCCGAGGCGCAAGGGCGGCTCCGGCGCGGGGATGTCGTGCTGCTGGTGAGCTTCGGGGCGGGCTTCACGTGGGGTGCGATGGTGATCCGGTGGTGACCCTGCTGCTCTTCCCAGGCCAGGGCGCCCAGAAGGTGGGCATGGCGAAGGATCTGGCGGAGCGGTTTCCGGCGGCCCGCGACACGCTTGCGGCGGTCGACGCCGCGTTAGGCACGGACCTGACCCGGGTCATGTGGGAGGGGCCGGCCGAGGAGCTTCAGCAGACCCACATCACGCAGCCCGCGATCCTGGCGCACTCGGCGGCCGTCCTCGCCGTCGTCCGCGACCGGCTCGGGCCGATTGCCGGCGCCGCGGGTCACAGTCTCGGCGAGTACAGCGCGTATGTCGCGGCCGGAACGTTCACGGCGGTCGATGCGGCGAGGGTGGTGCGCCGCCGCGGCGAGCTCATGCACGAAGCCGGCGCCGCCCGCCCCGGGGCGATGGCTGCCGTGCTTGGCCTCGAGATGGAGAAGGTCGCGGACGCATGCCACGTCGCCGAGAGTGAGCTGCACGGCATCGCGGTCACGGCGAACCTCAATGCCCCCGATCAAACCGTCATCTCCGGCGATCCCGCGGTCGTCGCACGGGCGGGCGAGCTTTGCAAGGCCGTCGGCGCCAGACGGGTCCTGCCGCTCAACGTGAGCGGCGCGTTCCACTCGCCGCTGATGGCGCCTGCGGCGGACGGTCTCCGGACCGCGCTCGCCGGTGTCCGCGCGCTCGAGCCGGCGTTCCCGGTCGTCGCCAATGCCACTGCCGCGCCGGTGACGACGGCTGCCGAGGCGATTCGGCTCCTTGCGGATCAGCTCACGGCGCCGGTGCGCTGGGTCGAGTCGGTCCGCGCGCTCGACGCCCTCGCGCCGGGCGCTCGCTATGTCGAGATCGGCCCGGGAACCGTGTT
>JBDTOH010000409.1:0-5506 GCA_039933355.1 Gemmatimonadota bacterium
ACCAATTGAGAATCTGTGATGTCCGGTTCACACAATACTCTTTGGCTTGTGCGTGAGGCGCCTGAACCGAGCCCAGGTGCCGGTGGATGTCATGCCGAGGGTGAGGCCGACGGCTCAGATGACAGGAGCGCGCTTCCCGACGTCGTGCCAAACGCCGACCGGGCGTCCGGCTCAGCATCACAATGCCTGGGGAGTCCGCCGCCGCGCCCTCAATATCCCGATCGCAATCCAGACCACAATCGGCGGCCCGAGCACGGCCGGTGCATCGCCCCACAGGACCGCCGCCGCGCCGATACCGGCGAGGACCTCATAGACGTGCAGCGCTCCGTGCGCACCGAGCCACAGCGATCCCGCCACGGCCGCCAGCCAGCGCCCGCGCGGATCGATGACCGCATAGACCAACATCACGCCGGAGCAGAGATAAGCCAGGCCGATATCACGGATGAAATGAGGGTTCGCCGGCCCCGTGAGCTGGATGGTCGGCATCATCATCTGATACCAGCCTAACGGAGATACCAGCATCATGAGGCCGTTCGCGAGCGCGAGCAACGCGACCAGCGCGATCAGAACCTGCGCGATACGATCCAGCCAGTCTAGTCGTCCCATTGGTTCCTCCATGAACGCCGTTAGGGATCTAGTCTGCTGTGTCCGGGGTTACGATGTTAGAATCGCGTCAATCATCGCCAGCTCTTCATCGCTGAACCCGAGCTGCCGCGTTGCGCTGACGCAGTCGTCTACCTGGCTCGGCCGGCTCGCGCCGATGAGCGCGCTCGTCACGATCGGGTTCCGCAACACCCATGAGAGCGCCATCTGCGCCAGCGTTTGCCCGCGCGATTGGGCAATCTCACCGAGCCGCTTGGACTTGGCAACGACGGCATCGGTCACGTCGGCAGGGCGGAGAAACCTGGGGTCACGGCCCGCGCGCGAATCCGAACGTCTCCTCGGCCGAACCTTCGGGCGGCGGTAGACGGTAGGACGGTAAGACGTAAGACGGTACGCTGCGGTGCTCCCCGTGCGTGGCGACCGCTATCTTTAGATGAGGCATCAGGGGGCAGGTAAGCCCGATCAACGCTTCCACCTCCCGCCTTCCGGGGCCGCCTTTTTCTCCAGATCCGCGAGATCGTCACGTGCATATGACCCTTCGTTTCCTGCCGATCGCTCTCCTCGGCCTGGCCGGCTCGATCGTTCCCGCGCTCGGGCAGTCGCCTCCTGCCGGGACCAGGCTCTTGTCTCAGCCCGCCCTCTCCGGCGATCGGATCGCGTTCCTCTACTCCGGCGATCTCTGGACCGCGACGCTCGACGGGAGCGAGGTGCACCGTCTCACGTCCGCGCGGGGAGATGAGCTGAATCCGTTCTTCTCCCCGGACGGGAGCCGCATTGCGTTCAGCGCGAACTACGACGGGAACACGGATGTCTACGTTGTGGCTGCGACCGGCGGCGTCCCGAAGCGGCTCAGCTGGCACCCCGGCGACGACCTGGTCCAGGGATTCTCTCCCGACGGCCGTAGGGTGCTGTTCACCAGCACCCGCATAACGTTCGCCGATCGCTACACCCAGCTTTTCGAGGTCCCGGTCGACGGCGGCCCCGAGGAGCGGATCCCGCTCCCGAACGCATTTCGGGCCACATCGTCCCCAGACGGTTCGCGGATTGCGTACAATCCGATTCCCGCGCCTGCCACGTACCCGCAATGGAAGCACTATCGCGGCGGCGCCAGCGCGCGGGTCTGGCTCTACGACCGGCGCACTCACGCGACCGAGACGGTTCCTCAGCCGGCCTCGGGCGGCAACGATACCGATCCTGCCTGGATGGGCGGTGCGGTGTACTTCCGCTCCGATCGGGACGGGGAGTTCAACCTGTACAGTTACGACGTCGCCACGAAGCAGGTACGGCGGTTGACCAATCACACCGACTTCCCCGTCGCCAACGCCTCCGCCGATCCCGCCTCGAACAAGCTGATCTATGAGCAAGCGGGTTATCTCCACCTCCTCGATCCCGCGAGCGGGTCCGACCGGACGCTCGCCATAACGGTCGGCGCGGACCTCCGGGAGACGAGGCCGAGGTTTGTCAGAGGGGGGCAGTACATCAGGAACGCGTCGCTGTCGCCGTCGGGCGCGCGGGCGGCCTTCGAGTACCGCGGCGAGATCGTCACGGTCCCTGCGGACAAAGGCGACGTCAGGAACATCACCAACACCCCCGGCGCGCACGAGCGCTCGCCGGCGTGGTCGCCGGACGGCGGGCGAATCGCATACGTGACCGACGAGTCGGGGGAGTATCGGATCAAGGTCGCGCCGCAGGACGGCCAGGGCGCCGCCAAGACCTATCGTCCCGACGGGGCCGGCTTCTACTTCGATCTCGTGTGGTCGCCCGACGGCCGCAAGATCGCCTATGCCGACAACGCCGACACGACGTATGTGCTCGACCTGGAGACCGGCACATCGGTCCGCGTGGCCGGCAACTCGGCGCTCGCGCCGGAGGAGGTGGAACGGACGCGACATGCCTGGTCGCCCGACTCGAAGTGGCTCGCCTACTGCGTCAGCGTTCATCATCTCGTGGAGAGCGTCTTCCTCTATTCCGTCGAGCAGCGGAAGTCGTTCGCCGTCACGAACGGCCTCGCCGAGGCGACGCAGCCGGTGTTCGACGAGAGCGGGCGCTACCTCTACCTCCTGGCCTCGACGGACGCGGGGCCGCTCCAGGACTGGTTCGCCCAATCGACCAACGGCATGCGGCGGACTCGATCCGTCTATGCGGTGGTGCTGCGGAAGGACCTGCCTAACCCGATTCTCCTGGAGAGCGATGAGGAGAAGCCGTCCGCTCCCGCGGCAGCAGCCGACTCCGCTCCCAAGCCCGCTGCGGCGCCGATGCGGATCGACCTCGACGGAATCGAGACCCGCCTCGTCGCGCTGCCCATTCCAGCGGCCGACCTGACCCGGCTCGAGGCCGGGCCCGCGGGCACGCTCTTCTTTCTCCGCGCGACCGACGGAAAGCAGGCGCTCCATCGGTTCAGCCTCGCAGGGCGGAAAGACGAGGTTCTGGTCCCGGAGGTAGCCGACTACTGGATGTCCCCGCGCCGCACCAAATACCTCGCGCACCGCGGCGAGGATTGGGTCGTCAGCTCCACTACCGGCCCGGCCGACGAGCATCGGGTCCCGGCCGCGGCGATCGAGGTGCGGATCGATCCCCGCGCCGAATGGGCCCAGATGCTCGATGAGGCGTGGCGGATCAATCGCGACTACTTCTACGACCCCGGCATGCACGGCGTCGACTGGCCGGCGATCCGGAAGAGGTACGCCGAGCTCCTTCCCGCCCTCACGACCCGAGCCGACCTGAACCGTCTCTTGCAGTGGATGGGGAGCGAGCTGTCGGTCGGGCACCACTATATCCGGGCCCTTGGCGACCGGCTCGACGCGCCGGCCGGGATTCCCGGCGGCCTGTTAGGCGCCGACTACACGGTGGCGAACGGGCGTTACCGGTTCGAGCGAGTTTACGGGGGGCAGAGCTGGTCGCCGGGGCTTCGGGCGCCCTTGGTCGAGCCCGGAGTGAATGTCCGCGCCGGGGAATACCTCTTCGCCGTCAACGGCAGAGACGTGGTCCCGCCGGACAATCTCTACAGCTTCTTCGAGAACACGGCGGGCAAGCTGATCGAGATCACCGTAGGCCCTAACGCCGACCAGACCGGTGCCCGCACCGTCCAAGTCGTCCCCATCGCCGACGAGAAGGCGCTCCGCAATCAGGCGTGGATCGACGGGAACCTCCGGAAGGTGGACTCGCTCTCGCACGGCACGGTCGCCTATGTCTACGTGCCTAACACCGCGGAGGCGGGTTACGCCTCGTTCAAGCGCTATTTCTATCCCCAAGCCTACAAGGACGGCATCGTCGTCGACGAGCGCTACAACGGCGGCGGCTCGGCGGCCGACTACTACATCGAGGCCCTGCAGCGGGCGCCGCTTGCCTACTGGGCCACTCGACAGGGCGAGGACCTGCCGTCTCCCGCCGCCGCCCTCGCCGGCCCCAAAGCGCTGATCGTCAACGAGATGGCGGGCTCGGGCGGAGATTTCTTTGCGTGGATGTTTCAGAAGCTCAAGCTCGGGCCTGTGATCGGCAAGCGGACGTGGGGCGGTGTCGTCGGCATCCTTGGCTTCCCGATTCTGATGGACGGCGGCATCATTACCGCGCCTAACTTCGGGGCGTGGACCAAGCAGGAGGGCTGGATCATCGAGAACCGCGGCGTCACGCCCGATATCGAGGTCGAGCAGACCGCGGCGGATGTGATCGCCGGCCACGATCCGCAGCTCGAGCGCGCGGTCGCGGTGGTGATGGCCGAGCTGGCGAAGCATCCGCGGGCCAAGGTTGTGCGGCCGGCTTATCCGCCGAAGGCAAGGCCTTGACCGCCGCGGCCGCGCGTGCCACCTTCCATCGATAGACGATGGGAGACTGCCATGCCGCCCGATAAGAGCTCCGAGCTCCTCCCCGGTACCCTCGACCTCCTGATCTTGAAGGCGGTCGCTCTCGGCCCCATGCACGGGTACGGGATCGCCCAGCATCTCAAGGCGGTCTCGGATGACGTCCTTCAGGTGGGCGAAAGCTCGCTCTACCCTGCCCTCCAACGGCTCCTCCTGAGCGGCAGCCTCAAGGGCGATTGGGGCGTCTCCGAGAACAACCGTCGCGCTCGGTTCTATACGCTGACCGCGGCCGGCAAGAAGCGGCTCGGCACCGAGCGGGCCGAGCTCGAGCGGATGATCTTCGCGATTCAACAGGTGCTCGCCACCGGCTGAGGGACCATGAATCTCCTGCGTCGCATCGCATGGTGGCTGAGCCATCGCCGCCACGAGGCCGAGCTGGCGGAGGAGGTCGCCTACCACGAGGAGCTGAAGCAGCGCGAGCTGGTGGGCCGAGGCGTCGCCGCAAGCGACATCGTGGGCGCACGCCGGCGAGCAATGGGTAACGCGACCTGGATGCGGGAGGAGTCGCGCGGGATCTGGATCTGGCCCTGGCTCGATCAGCTCCTCCAAGACATTCGCTACGCGCTCCGGTCGGCTCGCCGGAGTCCGGCCTTTTCGCTCGGCGTCATCGCGATCACTGCGTTAGGCATCGGCGCGACGACGACGATGTTCAGCGTGGTGGACGGCGTGCTGCTCCGGCCGCTCCCCTATCCCGCAGCCAAGCGCCTGATCTACTTCGACTGGGGCTCGCACTCTCCGCCCAAGTACCGGGATTGGCAGCGGGCGATCTCCTCGGTCGACCTCTGGGCCGCGGGGTGGGATGCCGATCTCGATCTGACCGGCTCGGGCCGGCCGGAGCGTCTCAGCGCGGCTCGGGTCACGCCGGAGTTCTTCCGACTCTTCGGCGCCCGAGCGGGCGCGGGTCGACTGTTCAGCACCGACGACTTCCACGGCGAAGGCAGCGCAGTGATTCTGGGCCGCCGGTTCTGGCTCCGACGGTTCGGCGGCGATTCATCCATCGTCGGCAAGACGATCGAGCTCGGTGGCCGCGCCGTCGTGGTCGCGGG
>JBDTOH010000410.1:0-5489 GCA_039933355.1 Gemmatimonadota bacterium
TCCTTCAGAAGTCACGGTCACCGACACCTTGGTCTACTTGGGATCGACCATCCCGACTCGGACCCTCGCCGTCAACACCGGGATCTCGCTCTGGGGTAATCGGTTCCGGATCGGCGGGCAGCTCGACTACCGCGGCGGCTATGTCGTCCACGATGTGGACAACCTGTTCATGTGCGGCTTCCAGGAGAACTGCGGCGCGCTCCACGATGCGTCTCACTATTCGCTCGAGGAGCAAGCCAAAGCCGTGGCCGGCGCCCGAGCGGTCGGCGCGTATGCGGAGCCTGGGGATCACATCCGGCTGCGAGAGGCATCGCTCGCGTACAATGCTCCCGCCTCTGTCGCCAAGTGGTTCGGAGCGCACTCGGTCAGCTTCATTCTGACCGGCCGCAATCTCCTGCTTTGGAAATTCGGCTATAAGAGCTGGGACCCCGAGAACACCACCTCCGGCTCGTCCGATGCCGCCGCGTATGCCTTCGCCGTACAGGCGCAGCCGCGGGTGATCATCGGCCGGATCAACGTCCGCTTCTGACCCAGCGCATCGACTAGGAGCTCGACCAATGCTTCCAGCTTTTCTTCGCCGTGGGTGGCCGCTCCGAGCCGTTATGCTGCTCGGACTCGCGGGCTGCTCCAAGAGTGAGATCTTGCAGCCGGACACGCCGGACATCATCGATCCGGCATCGCTCGACAACTTGCAGGGCGCGCCGGCCATCTATGCGGGTGCCATCTCCGAGATGGTCTTTGCCCATACGAGCTCGATCAGGGGGATCGTGAACTACACCGGGCTCTTCACCGATGAGCTCCTCCACGCGGGTACACCGCCGGCCACGCGCGAGTTCGATCTCCGCAAAGTGCTGGCGACCAACCTCGACGCCGTGGGAACTGTAACGAACCCCGGGCCGTATCACCTGCTCCATCGAGCCCGGACCGCGCTCGAATCAGCCGCACGTCGCATCGCCGCGATCGTGCCGGCCGGCGACGCCCGGGTCGGTGAGCTGTGGGCGCTGGCGGGGATGACCTACATCGAGTTCGCCGAGGACTTCTGCTCGGGGACGCCGTTCAGCGAGCGGGAGCCGGAGGAGACGTTAGGTAGTCCGTTCACCACCGTGCAAATTCTCAACCGGGGGCTCGAACGGCTCACGACGGCCGCCGGTGCCGGCAGCGCGAGCGCCCTCACCACCGGCCTGATCGCGGTCCTCAAAGGCCGAGCGCTGCTCGATCTCGGCCAGTTCGGGCCCGCGGCACAAGCGGTGGCCGCCGTGCCCACGTCGTTCGTCTATCAATTCTCCCAGGCCGGTCCGCCCTCGCGACAACCGAACCAGATCTTCCAGCAGAACAGCGGCGACACCTTCTCCGTGCCCGATCGAGAGGGTACCAACGGTCTCGACTTCGCGAGCGCGCAGGACCCCAGAGTACCGGTCTCGGCTCCGCGCCCGTCGCGCCAGGACGGAGTGAGCCCGCAGGTGTATTTTCTCAAGTACACGACGGTCGCTGATCCCGTGCCCATGGTCACGGGGATCGAAGCCCGGCTGATCGAAGCGGAAGCGGCGCTGCAAGCCAACGACACGGGCGGATGGCTCGATAAGCTCAACGCAGCCCGCGCTACCGTGGCGGCCCTTGCGCCGCTCACCGATCCGGGGACGCAGGCGGCTCGGGTAGACCTCACCTTCCGCGAGCGGGCCTTCTGGATGTTTCTCACCGGCCACCGCCTCGGAGATTTGCGCCGGTTGGTGCGGCAGTACACCCGGCCTGCGGAGTCCGTGTATCCGACCGGCGCGTATCACAAGCAAGGCCTGACCCGCGGAACTCAGCTTACACTGATCGTGCCGCAGCCGGAGCAGAACAACCCTAACTTTCACGCGTCCGACTGCGCGGTTGACAGTCCCTGATCGATCAAGCGGCGCCGGACCTACATCGGTTGCGCCGTCAGGACATCGGCATGGCGCCCCAATGGAGAAGTGAGACGAGTGTTAGCACGGCCGGAGCAGCCCGCTAAGATCACGACGACGGAGTGGCTGGGCGTTTCGAAGTGGGATCTCGAGACGCCGGCCCTCTGCGTCGATCTGGACCAGCTCAACCGAAACATCGCCTCCCTGGAGCGCGCGCTCGCGACGACCGGGATCGCAAGCCGGCCTCACGCGAAAGCGCACAAGTGCCCCGAGATATCACGTCTCCAGCTCGCGGCCGGCGCCATCGGCGTGTGCGCAGCGACCGTCGGGGAGGCAGAAGTCTTCGTCGCGAGCGGGATCGAGCCGGTGTTGCTCACGACGCCGGTCGCGACGCCGTCCAAGATCATCCGGGCCGTGAATCTTCGGCGCGCCTCCAATCGCTTCATGATGGTCACCGACACAGAAGCCAAGGCTCGGCAGATCTCCGACGCCGCGGCCGCGGCCGACGTCACAGTGGACGTCCTGATCGACGTCGACCCCGGCGTGCACCGAACGGGAGTTCAACCGGGCGAGCCCGCGCTCGCGCTCGCCCAGCTGATTGATCGCCTCCCCCATCTGGTTCTCCGCGGCGTGCAGTGTTATGACGGGATGTCTCAGCACGTGCACGGATTTGCAAAGCGCCGGGCTCAAGTGCTCGAGCGTATGGCACCCGTCAGCGAGACGGTCGCTCTCATGGCGCGGGCCGGCCTCGACACCGGGATTTTCACCGGGGGCGGCACCGGCACCTACAATATCGATCATCAACACCCTGGCTTCACCGATGTCCAATGCGGCACCTACGTCTTCATGGACGCCCAGTACCTCGCCATCGGCAGCGCGACCGGGTCGCCGACATACGAAGAGTTCCCGGCTTCGCTCACGGTCGTTACGAGCATCATCAGCGCGAACACGCCGGGCCATGCTACTGCGGATGCGGGAACCAAGGCCCTGACGTGCGACGAGCCCGATCCGCTCGTGGTCGGCGCGCCGGACGTTAGGTACCACACCCGCTCGGACGAGTTCGGGATGATTCGGTATGACGGGCCCGATGGGCGATACAAGCCGGGGGATCGGCTCGAGCTGATCGTGCCACACGCGGATCCCGTCGTCAACCTGTTCGACCGGCTGTTCGTGACGCGAGCAGGGCGGGTCGAGGCGATTTGGAGTATCGCCGCGCGCGGAAGGTCGCAATGATCGCGGTCCTGCGGCCGCAGTGGACGGGTGTTCGGCGACCCGAAGCCCGACCGCTCTGCGTCTGACCGAGTACCGGCGGCTCCTCTCCACCGCCGATTGGCTGTGGGTCGAACTCGACCGCAACCGGATCCTCTTCGACCGACGCGCCCTTCGTGCGGCAGGCCAGTGACTCAATGAGCGGGCGCGACCCTACCTAACGCTCCATCCTGAGCGCCGTGAGCCACTCCCCGGACGCGGTCTCGAACCGGAACCGAGTGATCCGGGCCTCTCCGATCGGAATGTCGAGCACGGGCTCGTAGCCGTAGTACCCGAAGACGCCGCCCCCTCGAGCGATGAACTTGCTTCCCCCCTGCCAGACGAGCCGAGCCGCGGCCGGATAGCCGGGCCGCCTCACCTCGAGCTCGGCGCCCTTCTCGAGCACATCGACATCGAGCCCGCCGAGCCGGTATCGGCCCGCCACGCGAGCGGCAACCTGGGGCTCGAGCGGCCGGTCGCTGAGGATCGGAAGCGGCAGCCCCATCGCCGCGGTAGCGATTCGGTCGGAGACGCCGACCGGATCGGCGCCGGCGGTGTTGGCGAGCGCCGCGACGACGAGGTCGACCTCGGGAACGTACATGAGGTTGGCCTGGAAGCCTCCAATACTTCCCCCGTGCCGGATCACCTCGGCCCTGCCGAGGCGGTAGCGCGCCAACCCGAACCCGTAGTTCGTGCGCCATCCGTTAGGCAGCGCCGTGGGCTCGATCATTCGCCGATAGGATGCCTTGCTGATGAGCCGGCCCGATCCGAGCGCCCGCCGGAAGGTGACCAGATCGAGCACGGAGGAGCAGAGTCCTCCGGAGGAAAACGCGACCGCCACGCTTTCCCCGATCAGGTTGGCGAGCCCGGACGGAGTGCGCTCGTAGCCGCGAGCGCGCGGCGGCGCAAACGTCCGATCGCGGCAGAACGAGCTGCTTCGCATGCCGAGCGGCGCGAAGATGTGGCGCGAGAGGTAATCGCCATAGCTCTCGCCGGAGGCACGCTCGACGACCAGACCTAACAGCCAGAATGCCGAGTTGTTGTAGAGCCAGTCGGTGCCGGGCTCGAAGTCGAACGGCTCGTGCTCGAACAGCCGGATGACGCGTTCCGGCGGAAGATCGAGCTGCAGCGAATCGTCCACCGCTCCCCCGATCTCGGTGAAATTCTTGATGCCCGAGGTGTGATTGAGCAGCCGCAAGAGTGTGACGCGATGGCCCGGGAGCGGCAGCTCCGGCACGTACTTCGTCAGCTCGTCGTCGAGTGAAAGCTTGCGCTGCTCAGCCAGTTGGAGGATGGCCGTCGCCGTAAACTGCTTGGTGACTGATCCCAGGTTGAAGACGGTCGCAGCGGTGATCGGGATCCGGTCCTCGAGGTTCGCGTAGCCGTATCCGCGCGCGAGGACCAGCCGGCCCCGCTGCCAGACGGCGATAGCCAGGCCGGCCGTCGGGCCGGTGGCGAGCTCGTGCTTCGCAAGTGAATCCGCGACAGCGATGAGGCGGGCTCGGCTCGCGGGGCGCTGCCCCGGAGCGCGGCTGGTCCCGACCGATGCCAAGAGCATGACCGACAGAACGGCGCGGTACATTTGTTGGCCCGTGACGAAGGGATCGGATGCGTCTTGACGAAGATCGTATACAAGTATAATATCTCACGGCTCAACCGTAAACGACGGCGACACAGCAACTTCCGCGCAAGCGCGTACCGATCGAGGTGCCCGAATGAACGACGATGGCACCTCAGCCGGCGCGACGCGATCGCGACCCTCGGCGCCGCTGCGGGCCTCACCTTCCCGCGCTCGAACCTAGCGACGTCGGAGCGCGCCGACGACTCAACCGGGCTCCAAACCGCCTGCGATATCGCCGACGCCGTTAGGCATTGCAAGGTATCCGCGGTCGAGCTGCTCGACCGGAGCCTCGCCCGAATCGAGGTGACCAACGGCCGGCTCAATGCCTTCGTCTATCTCGATCCCGACGGGACCGCGGCCCGCCGGATCGACGAGCAAGTCCGCCGTGGCGCCGACGCGGACCTGCTCGCCGGCGTCCCGCTCGGAGTGAAGGATCTCGACGACTGCGCGGGCCTGCCCACCTCGCAAGGATCGCTCTTCGACAAGAACTCGCCCGCCACCGCCGACTTTCCGAGCAGTGCCGAGGCCCGAGCCGCCGGCGCCGTTCCGGTGAGCAAGACGGCGGCGCCGGAGTTTGGCACTCATTCCATCACGTGGTCGCTCGCGTGGGGCACGACCCGTAACCCGTGGGCCCGGCGATGAGCCCCGGCGGATCGAGCGGCGGCTCGGCCGCGGCCGTGACCTCGGGTATGGTGGCGCGGGCAGCCGGCAGCGACGGCGGCGGCAGCATTCGC
>JBDTOH010000411.1:0-5459 GCA_039933355.1 Gemmatimonadota bacterium
GATCGACCCGGGCGTCGAGACGATCATGCGGCGGACCGTGCCGGCACGGTCCGCGATCCTGATCTACAATCCGTTCCATACCTTCGCCGCGGACCTGCCGCTCGGTCGGCTTCGCTATGCATTTACGTTCGCCGGCCGCGAGGGCGGAATGACCACGGCGGTCGAGGTCGATCCGATCCAGTATCGCCAGGCAGTGTCGCTCCGGCTGCCCCTTGCCGGGCGCATCCTGGTCTACGACGGGCACGACTTCTATGCCCACCATCGCCGGGTGAACACCGAGCACCCGCTCTTCAAGCAGGCGGGCTTCACGACCAACCCTGAGCGCTACGGTCACGATCTCTCGCTCGTCGACGGAGCGGGGCGGATGTATCGCGGGGACGGCAAGCGAAACGAGGACTGGCTCAGCTGGGGGGCGCCGATCCTGGCTCCCGCGGCCGGTCGAATCGTGGCGGTCGAGAACGGGATGCCGGACTACGACGTGGGCACCCCCGGGGGCGGGATTCCGCTCGACAGCTTGTTGGTTCGACCGGCCTCGCTCATGGGCAACTACGTGATTGTCGACCACGGCGGCGGAATGTTCAGCCGGATGCTCCACATGCAGCGGGGCAGCGTGCTGGTGCGGGTTGGTCAGCGCGTGGTGCAGGGCCAGCCGGTGGGCAAAGTGGGATTTTCGGGTTCTGTCTCGACCGTCCACCTGCACTACGAGATCGGCTCAGGACCTGCCATCGATAGCGAGGGTCTGCCGGCCTACTTCACCGGGTTCCGTCGAGTCGTCGGGTCGACGAGCCGGGTCGAGGCCAGCGGTCCGATCAACAGCGGCGATATCGTGGAGAGATAGCGCGAGGCGGGCTCGGGCTATCTTGGCCAGATCATGCCTCGCGACTTCTCGGGACTCCGCAGACCGACCCGCACTTGCGCCGCCAACAGGCGGCTCGAATGTGGCCTCGCCTTCGTGGCCGGAGCGATCGTTATACCGCCCGAATCACTCTTGTCAGCCGTAAGGACCACCTTCCGTCGTCAAATGGCGGCCAAACGCAGCGGAGCACGAGTGCGAAACTGACCATCGCGGCCGGTGCCACAGTCGAGTTCGAAGCAGGGGCGATGCTGCTCGTGAAGCTCAACGGACGGCTCGAGGCGCTCGGCACGGCCGGATCGCCGATCACCATGCGGGGTTCGCAACAGGGCCGAGGGGGTTGGATCGGGCTCCGGTTCCGCGCCAGCACGGCCAACGTGCTCCGGTATACGACCCTGAACGGCCGCGGCGCCGACGATCCTGGAAATGAAAGCGGGTGTGCCCTGCTCTACTTGGGTCCGGTTCCTTGCCGGTCGGCGGGTCGGATTACGCTTTCGCCAGGTCCGACACCGCGGGCGCCAGCTTCTGGACCCGGGCGGCGTCCTTCGCCTGCCCCGCAGCCTGCTCCACCTCTCCAGCCAACTTCTCCAGTGCCGATCGGCGACCGGCGCCGGCGAGCTTTTCGGCGCGCGCGAGCGCGGCCGAGATCCGGGTGATCTTGGCCGGCGCAAGGCCCTTGTTACGGACCAGCTGGTCGACGTACGACCGGGCGACCGCGAAGCTCGCCGGCCACACAAACGGCTCCTGGTACTGCGGGTTGAGCTGGGGCACCCGAGCCGATTCGGCGGCCTCGATCTCGTTCTTCGACAAGTTCGCGCTCGGCCGGAGCCGAAGCAGGTCCAGGCCCCGAGCGATCTCCGACGCGATCACGAACCCGTTGTACCAATAGCCGCCCCACTCGCCACCCATCAGCATCTTCTCGCCGGATACCGGCCCGCGATCGAAGAACCCGATCTCCACCGGCTTGGCCGGATCGGTGATGTCGATCATCGCCAGTCCGCCCTGGTACCACCCCTGCACGATGATGTCTCGGCCCGGAACCGGAATCATGGCGGCGTTGTGGGCGACGCAGTTCTCCTCCTCGGTCTGGGGCGCCGTCATCTTATAGAAGCTCCGCTGGGTCAGCTTGCCGTCCGCGAGCGAGTAAATCGCGTCGGCGCCCCAGGTGGGCTTGTCGGTCGCGCGGCACTTGGGGCTCGTCCCGCCGCCCCACTCGTCGGTGAACAGGATCGTGGTGGCCGCGTCGTTGAAGTTGGCCGAGTGCCAGTAGGCAAAGTTGGGGTCCGACACCTCGGTGATCCGCTTGGGGTGGGCCGGGTCCCGGATGTCGATGAGAATCCCGTTCCCCGAGCACGCCCCGGCACCCAGTCCCTTCGCCGGGTAGACGATGATGTCATGGCACATGTTGGTTGGCGCGGTGCTCTGCGTCCCGGGTCCGTGATCGCCCGCCTTGGCGAGGCCGTCGGGATTGCCGGTGGCCTGGTCGGCGAACAGGCGGGCCGCCCCGATCACCTTCGCGTCCTGCGGGGAGGCCAGCGGGACCTTGATCACCTCGACCTGAAAGAGCGACGTGTTGGGATCTTCCTGAGCCGACTTGCCGCTGCATCCGGCCAGCTCGCTCGGCGAGCGCACGTTGCTGGTCCCGGAGACGTAGACGTAGATGTTCTCCTTGTCGGCCGGGTCGGTCACGATCGTGTTGGTGTGCGAGCCCCGGCAGGTCTGGACCGCGGCGATCTGCTTCGGGTGATCGATGTCGCTGATGTCGAAGACCCTCACGCCCCGGAACCGGGTCGCGACGACGCTGTCCCGCATCGACCCGAGGCCCTCGGCCCCGCAGTCGACCCGCCCGTTCGGCATCTCGACCGAGAGGAAGAGGAGATTCCCCCAGACCGATGGATCGCCCTGGCCGCCCGGGCAGGGAAACACGGTTCGGATCGTTGGCGCCTTGGGATTGGAGATGTCCCAGACCTGGAAGCCGTAGAAGTTGCCCTGAAAGACGAAGTTGCCCCGGAAGGCCAAGTCGGAGTTCATGTAGAGGAAATTGCCGGGACCGGCGGGGTCCTCGAGCCCGGACAGGTCCAGCGGTGTCCCGGCGTCGTTGAGCCCGGGTTTGAGGCCCACCCGGGGATCCTTCGGCTTTGGCTTCCCCACGAGGCGTTTGATTCGGGGCGTGTCCTGCGCCGAGAGGAGCGGCGGACGCCCCAGCACGAGCGCACCGATACCGAGGGCGAGGATGACTCCGCGGGCAAGATTGTTCATTGGTGAGGTTCCGATTGGTTGAGTAATGGTTTGAGCAGGGCGCCCATCCGGGCGATCTCAGCGCGCTGATCGGCTTCGACGCCGGTTGCCATCGTGTAGATGGCGAGATCCTCCGCGGCGCCCGGAGTGTGGTACAGCGAAGTCACCATGGCGATGGCGCCTTCGTGGTGCTTGATCATGCCCGTCAGGAAGAGCCGCTCGAATTCGGCACCGGTCGCGGCCGCGAGCCGAGCCATCTCTTCGGCGGTCAACATTCCCGGCATCAACATGTGGTCGTGATGCTGCGGGTGCTCCAATGGATCGGGGGCATCGGCACCGTGCTCGAGCAGCCACCGGCGCATGATTTTGATCTCGTCCTTCTGCGAGACGATGATCCGCTCGGCCAAGCTGTTCAGGGGCTCGCTCTTGCTCCGGCTGGGCATCAGCACGCTCATAGCGACGGCCTGAGCGTGATGCGCGATCATGCCCTGCAGGAACTCGGCGTCCGCCTGGACGTACCGCGGGGCGGCCTGGGAGAC
Organism: Gemmatimonadota bacterium; assembly: GCA_039933355.1. Taxonomy (GTDB): domain Bacteria; phylum Gemmatimonadota; class Gemmatimonadetes; order Gemmatimonadales; family GWC2-71-9; genus SHZU01. The sequence continues at coordinate 3,631 of JBDTOH010000411.1, forward strand.
GGCCGGTTCCGGCGCGACGGCGAAAGTCAGGGTGGCGGCCGCGAGGGTCGCGAGGTACCGCCCAAGGATTGTTCTCACGACATGTAAGTTATTCTCAGCCGCCCTCGGGGAGGAGGTTCGCCTGTCCTCCCCCGGCTGGTGCGCTCGGAGCAGGTCTACGGCGCCCGGGAGCGGCCGGCGCCCCCCGGATCTGGTGCCGACGGCAGCGATGCTGGTCCAAGCCGACCGACAGCCTAGGGCAAGTATCCGTCCCTCGGCGGCTCGATACCATCAGGGCCTCGAGCTGCCGAGGCCGTAAAGATTGCAAACGGCGTGAGCTTCGTGAGGCGGCCTCGCAGCTCAAACCCGACCCGTTAGGCTGCGCCCAGCGTTCGAGGACAATGCCCAGGGTATCCGTACCACAAGCCACGCTAGAGGCCCTGCTGAGAGACCGCCTCTCCGCCGCGGCTCCGCCGCAGGCAGCCACGCGCCATGGCGTCCTTCCCCTCATGAGCGACTGTATGGGCTGCTGGGGCCTCAAGATGTCCGGCGTCCTGGTATTCATTCCTCATGACGAGCCGGATACTCTCGAGCCTGTATCCGACCATCCCATCGACGCCGGTGGGGCGCATGTGGCGCTTGCCGAAGGAAGCCGGCGCTACGCAGCCCTGGAGTCCATTTGCCCCGTCCGGACCGCGGACGCCGTGGCCTGTAGCACTTGTGACGGATCCGGACGGCGGCCCGAATGGCCGGCAAACGTCGTCTGCGGCTGTGGTGGCCTCGGGTGGATGCCGCCGTGGCCAGGCGCTGCCTAACAAGGCGTTAGGGGTCCAATAGCTGCGAGGGAGAGTCTATGAATCTCTTCGCCGAGGTAATGCCTCTTCTCTCTGCTGCGGGCCTTGCCCTGTTTGCTGGCGCGCTGTTAACAGAGGCTATGGTGCTTGTGCCCATGTGGCGAGCATTGCGACCAGAAGACTTTTTCGCCCTACATGCAGCGCATGCTCATCGCCTGTACACGTTTTTTGCGCCGCTCACCGTGAGCGCAACGCTTCTTGCGGTTGGTGCCGCCATTACAGCGGTCGCCACAGATCGGCCCCTGAGCTCTGCGTCGGTTGTCGCAGCCGTTCTCGCATTGGTCATTCTTTCCACGTACGTTCTGTACTTTCAGCGCGCCAATGCGAGCTTTGCCGGAGCAAGCATCACGCACGAAGCTCTTCCTGCAGAATTGGCGCGTTGGGCTTCTTGGCACTGGTTCCGCACAATAACCGGCCTCGTAGCTCTTGCCTCGGAATTGCTTGCCTTGCGTGGCGGTACGAACCCCTGTGAATGAACAGGCCCGCTAACCCGTCGATCAACCGGACAGTCACAAAGCTGTGCATTTTGCCCGCCGGTTGTCTCCAACGTTATCCGGCCCCAACCCGACTTCCAGTGGGAACGACGAAGCGTGAAGACCGGGGTGCGACGGTGTTGTGGAGCACTGCCGGCGGGCCCTTCATGGACCTTGGGCGATTCGCGCACCTGAAGATTTTGAAGTAGTCTCATGTGGCCGCATGACACGTGGTTGGAGCGGTCAACCGCACCTGGTTACAACCAGCTATAGCGCCGGAACAAGGCTCAGACGTCCGACCGGCATCGAGTGCTCCTCGAGTATGCGGGATACCGAGCCGGGCTGATCGCGGCCTAACAGCACCGGGACGGCCGTCTGCACCTCGGCTCGATCGGGCTCGGCCGGCTCTGTCGAAATCCCTTGCGGGTGCACCCGGATCGCGGCGTTCTACGCCGAGGAGACCCAGCGATGGCGCGGATGGTGCTCGTCGATGAAGCGGTCGCCGTCAATCTCGGCGTACGGT
>JBDTOH010000412.1:0-5455 GCA_039933355.1 Gemmatimonadota bacterium
TGAAGGGAGCGCCCGGATTGTGGGAATCGGTTATGGAGGGAGGTCACGAAGGAGGCGCGGAGCTCATCGGCACAGTCGCCTACGTCGCGGTGTTCGGCTCCGCGACGGTTGCCGTTTGGTTCTGGTATCGAAGAAAAGCTGCGAGCTGAGGCCACTGTATCCTTCGCCCGGAGCGCGGCGCCATTCCGGGACGCCGAAGCTCCAGTGTAGATTTGCGGTCCGTTCCCCCAACCATTGGAGCATGGGTTGCCGTTGCCGCGCGAGCAGGCGTTCTCCAACCCGGACTTTCTCTGGCGCAATCCGTCGCCCAAGCCCAGCTACGACGTGATCGTCGTGGGAGGCGGGCTCCACGGGCTCGCGACGGCGTACTATCTCGCCAAGAACCACGGCCTCCGCAATATCGCCGTGGTAGAACGCGGCTGGCTCGGCAACGGCAACGCGGTCCGTAACACCACGGTCATCCGGTCCAACTATCTCCGCGACGAAAGCATGGGGATCTACGAGCATTCGCTCAAGCTCTGGTCTACCCTGCCGGAGGCGCTCGATTTCGACATTCTGTTCGATCCTCGGGGGGTGCTGGCGCTCGTGAGCAGCGAGCACGAGGCCCGCGTCATCAAGCGGCGGGTCTACGCCAACCAGGCGGCCGGCATCGACGCCGAGTGGTTGAGCCCCGATGAGGTCAAGAAGTTCTGCCCGATCGTCAACACCTCGGCCGATATTCGTTATCCCGTGGTCGGCGGCGCCCTCCAACGGCGCGGCGGCATCGCCCGGCACGACGCGGTCGTATTCGCGCTGGCCCGAGCCGCCAACGCGTTAGGTGTCGACCTGCTCCAGGGATGCGAGGTGACCGGCTTCGACATCGACCGGAACCGGGTCCGCGGCGTGGAGACGACCCGCGGCCGGATCGGGGCGGACAAGGTCGCGCTGGTCGGTGCGGGGCGCTCTTGGCTGCTGGCGCGCATGGCCGGCTTCTCGCTGCCGATTCAAGCCTCGCCGCTGCAGGCGCTCGTCTCGGAGATTCTCGATCAGGTTCTCAATTGCGTCATCATGTCGGGCGCGGTCCACGTCTACGTCAGCCAGGCGCACAAGGGTGAGCTGGTAATGGGCGCGGGCCGCGATCCCTACAACTCGTATGCGCAGCGCGGGTCGTTTCACATTCTCGAATCCCAGATCCAAGCGGCCGTCGAGCTCTTCCCGATCTTCGCGCGTGCCCACCTCTTGCGCACCTGGGGCGGCATCGTGGACGTGACGCCCGACGCCTCCCCCATCGTGGGCCTCACGCCGATCGAGAACCTCTACGTCAACTGCGGCTGGGGGACGGGCGGCTTCAAGGCGACGCCGGGCTCCGGCTGGGTCTACGCCCACACAATCGCCCACGGAGAGCCGCATCCGCTCAACGCCGCATTCTCCCTCGAGCGGTTCGAGACCGGCGCGCTGATCGACGAGCACGGAGCGGCCGGGGTGGCCCACTAGTGCTGCTCATCCCGTGTCCGTGGTGCGGGGCCCGCGAGGAGGTCGAGTTCCGCTACGGCGGCGAGGCCCGGCATCAGCCCGCCCCGAACGCGGACGACCATGCCCTGGCCGACTACTTGTTCTACCGGTCCAATCCGGCGGGACGGCACGTCGAGCGCTGGGTCCACGTCCACGGGTGCCGGCGCTGGTTCACCCTCGTGCGCGACACCATGACACACGAGATCCAGGAATCGTACTTCCGCCCGCCGGACGCTTCGTGAAGCGGCTTGCGCACGGTGGGCGGATCGATCGGAGCCGCCCGATCGGATTCCGATGGGACGATCGCGGGCTCACCGGCTTTGCCGGCGACACGCTGGCGTCGGCGTTGCTGGCCGCCGGGGAGGCGATCATCGGGCGGAGCGTGATCCTCGGGCGGCCCCGAGGCATCATGGCCGCGGGTCTCGAGGAGGCGCACGGGTTCGCCCAGATCGGCGACGGCGCCGAGAGCGAGCCGCTGGTCCGGATGAGCGCGGTGGAGCTGGTGGCCGGCCTGGCCGCCTCGAGCCGGATCACGAAGGGACGCCTGCCTAACGAGCCGGACCCGGCCCGGTTCGACCACCGCTATGCCCATTGCGACCTCCTGGTGGTCGGCGGGGGGCCGGCCGGCGTGGCCGCCGCGCTGGTAGGTGCTCGTTCGAGCGCGCGGGTTATCCTCGCGGAGCTCGAGCCGGAGCTGGGTGGGTCGGTGCTCCGGGAACGGGATTCGAACACGGTCCCGGCCTGGCTTGCCGACGCGGCGCGGGAGCTCACCGGCGCGCCGGACGTGCGTGTGCTCACGGCGACGACCGCAACCGTGGCGCTCGACCAGAACGGGATGGTTCTCACCGAGCGCCTTGGCAGCCGCCGCCCAGCCGGAGAGCGCGGCCTCATCCCCGAAAAGCGGCTCTGGCACGTCCGGGCGAAGGCGATCGTGCTCGCCACCGGCGCACTCGAGCGGCCGATCGTGTTTCAGGACAACGACCGCCCCGGCATCATGCTGGCGACGGCGGCGCGGGCATACCTCCACCGCTTCGCGCTCGCGCCGGAACGCGGGCTCGTCTTCACCACGAACGACGACGGCTACCGGACCGCTCTCGATTGGAACGCGGCCGGTGTGCCGGTCGCCGGCGTAATCGACCCCCGCCCGAACCCAACCGGCCGGCTGCCGCAGCTCGCGCGCGACGCCGGCATCCAGGTGATCACCGCCGCCGTCGTCGCGGGCACTACCGCCGAAACCGACGGACGACTCCGGGCCGCGGTCGTCCGAACCGATGCCGGTGCGGAAGAGGTTTCGTGCGATCTGCTCGCGGTGTCGGGCGGCTTCGACCCTTCGCTCAACCTCCACCAGCAGCGCGGAGGCAAGACCCGGTGGGACGAGCACTTGCTGTGCGCCGTCCCTGAGCGGGCGCTTCCCGGCCAGTGGATCGCCGGCGCGGCGGCCGGCCGCTTCACGTTAGGCGGCTGCCGAGCCGATGGAGCCGCCGCCGCCCGCTCGGCGCTCGCGAGTCTCGGCCTCGTCCCGGCGGGGGCCGCCGAGGGCGAGGAGGACGACCCCGATGACGCCGCGGCCGCGCTGTTCGCCGTGCCCGCCCCGGACGGCGACGAGTCCCGCTCGTTCGTGGACCCGCACCGCGACGCCACCGTTGCCGGCGTTGAGCGAGCGATCGGAAGCGGCATCCGGCACGTCGAGCACGTCAAGCGTTACACCCTGATCGGCACCGGGGTCGAGCAGGGCCGGGGCGCGAAGGTCAACGCCGGCGCCGTGACCGCTCGCGGGGTGGGCCGGCCACTCACGGACATCGGGACCTCGAGCGCGCGGCCCCCGGTCGAGCCGATCGTCTTTCACGCGCTGAGCGGCCTCGCGAAGGGCCCGCTCTTCGAGCCGGTCCGCACTACCGCGATCCATCCGGCGCACGAGGCGGCCGGCGCGGTGTTCGAGGCGGTCGGCCAATGGCTCCGGCCCCGTTACTACCCGCTACCGGGCGAGTCGATGGCGGACGCCACACTCCGGGAGTGCCGAGCGGTTCGTCAAGGCGTGGGAATGATGGACGTGTCCACGCTCGGTAAGATCGACGTCCAGGGCCCCGACGCGGCGCGCTTCCTCGACCGGCTGTACATCAACACGATGGCCACGCTCGAGCCGGGTAAGGGGCGCTACGGCGTCATGTGCCGGCAGGACGGCACCGTGTTCGACGACGGCGTCGTGATGCGCCTAACGACCGACCGATTCTTCGTCACTACGACCACCGGCAACGCGGCCGCGGTGCTCGACTGGATGGAGGAGTGGCTCCAGACCGAGTGGGACGACCTCCGGGTCTGGGTCACGTCCGTGACCGAGCAGTGGTCGACTGTGGCCATCGCAGGGCGGGGATCGCGCGACGTGATCCAAAGGCTGGCGCCCGGGCTCGACGTGACCAACTCCGGTTTTCCGTTTCTAGGGGTGCGCAACGCCACGCCGGCCGGGTTGCCCCCGGCCATGATTGCGCGCGTGAGCTTTTCCGGGGAGCTCGCGTACGAGATCAGCGTGCCGCGTCCCCATGGGATCAGCTTGTGGGAAGCCGTTGCGGATGCGGGCAGCGGTCAGGGCGTCGTCCCGTACGGCATGGAGGCGCTGCATGTGCTGCGGGCGGAGAAGGGCTACTTCATCGTGGGTCAGGAAACCGACGGCTCGACCACGCCGACCGATTTGGGCCTCGGGCGCATGGCTTCGAAGACCAAGGACTTCATCGGCAAGCGGTCGCTCGGCAGGACCGCCATGGTTCGGCCCGACCGGCTCCAGCTGGTCGGATTCCGCCCCGTCGACCCTGACGCGCTCGCGGTCGAGGGTGCCGCGGTGGTCGCCGACCCGAACCAACCCGAGCCGATGACCGTCCTGGGCCACGTCACCGCCAGCCATCGGAGCGTCGCGTTAGGCGCGACCTTCGGCCTGGCGATGGTTGCGGGGGGCCTGGGCCGCCGGGGTGCGACGGTCCATGCCCGCGCCGATGGCCGTACCGTCCCGATCACCCTCTGCGATCCGGTCCATTACGATCCCGACGGGGCTCGGCGCGATGGCTGAGCCGACCCGGCACTCCCCCCTCGCGGGCCTCGAAGCCGAGATGGAGAAGGCGTCGTGGACGGGCGCGGCCCTGGAGCCCGCGCCGTTCTTCGCCCAGACCGGGCTTCGAGCCGCCCCACCTGCGCGGGCACGACTCGAGGCAACGTTAGGGACGCCCCTGCCCCCCGCGCTTCGGTTCACGGCATCCAAGCTCGGTGATGTGCTCTCGGTCGGCCCCGACGAGTGGCTGATCGTGGGCCCGGACGGAAGCGGGGATACCGCCGCGAAAGAGCTGACGGCGGCGGCCGGCGGCGAGGGAGCTGTGACTCCGTTGTCTGGAAACGTCACCGGCCTTCTCCTCCGAGGTGCAGCGGCTCGCGATGTTCTCGCAACCTGCTGCGCGCTCGACCTTCATCCGCGCGCATTTTCAGCGGGTTACTGCGGAGCAACGCTGCTGGCCAAGGCCCCCGTGATCATCCAGCAACTGGACGCAGCGCCCGGGTACCGGCTTCTCTTTCGTCCGTCGCTCGCCGCGTATGTTGTGGGCTGGTTGGTTCAAGGAATCATCAGCGTTCGCGCCGCGCCCTGAAGGTCGGCTCAAGTTTCTCTCAAGCTCGCCGATAGCAAATCGATGGGATTCGCACTGAAGCGGGCGCACTATCGGGTGACCTATCCGGCCACGGTTCGCCCGACGCTCGACTGGGACGGCGGGTCATGCGCCGTCCTCAACGTCTCGGAACACGGCCTCGGGTTCCAAACCGCGGATACGAACCGCGCCACGGTCGGAGCTCCCGTGCGGGGAGTTCTCCGGTTCCGGTCCAGTCATGTCGTGGCCGTGAATGGAACCCTCGTCCGCAATGCCGATGGCCAGATCGGCGTCTGCCTCAACACCGATCTTCCATACCGCCTCATCGTCGAAGAGCAGCT